>NZ_CP109994.1:4204965-4505320 GCF_025947065.1 Flavobacterium sp. N1736 | reverse complement strand
AAATTCATTACTGCAAAAGAGGTTTCTTTTGGAATAAATGTCGCAAGTCTGGTTTTTGGAAGATCTGTAAAAATTGACCAGATTTATCTGTCGGATTCTTTTATCAACGTAAAAGTAAACTCGAAAGGAGAAGCTAATTATAACATTTACAAATCTAAAGCGCACGTTAAAAACACAAAAGACAGCTCTGACACCGCGTTAAAACTAGAGAGAATTGAAATCATCAACAGTAAGATAATTTACGATGATCAATCTACAAAAGTTCATTTTGACGCTTTGGGTTTTAATTATTTAGGAAAAGGAGATCTAAACAAATCCGTCTTCGATTTATATTCTAAAGCAAAAGTCGAAAAACTAAATATTGTTTATGAAGGAGAACCTTATTTAATGAACAAAAAAATTGATGCCGATTTGATTACGAAAGTAAACATCAACTCATTATCGTTCTTTTTCCAGCAAAACAACTTAAAAATAAATCAGCTTGTAGTCGATTTTAAAGGAAACTTTAATTTCCTGAAAGACGGTTACAATATGGATTTGGCTGTAAAATCTGAAAACAGTAATCTGAATGATGTTTTCACCGCTTTTCCCCCAAAATACATTACCTGGCTTTCTAAAACAGAATTAAAAGGAAATACCAATTTACTTTTAACCGTAAAAGGAGATTATATTGCTTCGCAAAAAAAAGCTCCGGATCTTAATTTAGACGTAAAATTAGACAATGGTTTTATAAATTATAACAAAAGTGCTTTTCCGGTTTCGAATCTGAATGTAGAACTAAAAACAAAAGTTCCGTCCTTAAATCCTGAACTTTTAATTGTCGATGCTAAAAATATATCCTTAAATATTAATAACGATTATGTAAAATCGAAGTTTTACATGCAAGGTTTAACCACGCCGGATATTGATGCTGCTTTTAATGCTAAAATGGATCTGGGGAAACTAAATAAAGCGCTGGGAATTCCAAATTTGGAACTGAAAGGAATTTTACTTGGTGATGTAAAAGCAAAAGGAAAATTTGATCAAAAGAAGAAACTTTTCCCTGTTACAAATGGAAATATTGATTTGGAGAACGGATATTTAAAAACAAAATATTACCCAAATGCAATTACCAATATTCTAATAAAGTCTAAAATTGAGAATCAAAAAGGAACTTTTCAGGATTTGAAGGTCACTTTAAAACCGGCACAATTTACCTTTGAAGGAAAACCGGTTTTTGTAGCCGCAGATTTAAGCAATTTTGACGATTTAACGTATGACGTTAAAGCAAAAGGAGAATTGGATGTTAGTAAAATATATAAAGTTTTTTCTCAAAAAGGACTTGATTTAGATGGTTTTGTAAAAGCTGATTTGGTTTTAAAAGGCAAACAAAGCGATGCCGAAAAAGGAAATTACAGCAAACTTCATAATAAAGGAACGCTTGAACTAAGAAATATCGGAATTGCATCTGAATATTTGCCTAAAAAATTCATTATTAAGGAAGGGATTTTCAAAATCAATCAGGATAAAATGTCTTTCAATAACTTTTTGGCCGCTTACGGTCAATCAGATTTTAAAATGAATGGCTATTTACAAAACGTTTTTAATTATGTAACTACAAAAACAGGTGTTTTAAAAGGCTCTTTTACGGTTTCGGCACGATATATTAATGTTGACGAATTTATGTCGAGTACGCCCGCAAATACATCTGTAACAGAAACTAAGACTGAAACTCCTGCTTTGCAAAACGAAGCAAAACAAACGGGAGTTATAATTATTCCGACGAATTTGAATTTGCAATTAATGGCAAATGCACAAAAAGTATATTTTGATAAATTGATTCTTCAAAATGCCTCCGGAAATTTAAAAATGACCAAAGGCAAATTGAGCATGCAGAATACAGGTTTTAATTTAATTGGGTGTAATGTTGCCATGAATGCCAATTATCAGGCTGTAACGCCTCAAAAAGCAAATTTTGACTATAGTATAAAAGCTTCTGATTTTGATATTAAAAGGGCTTATAATGAAATCGAAGTTTTTAGAAAAATGGCCAGCGCTGCCGAAAAAGCTCAAGGAATTGTATCGCTCGATTATCAGTTAAAAGGAAGATTAAACGGAAATATGGATCCTGTTTACCCATCGCTTGTTGGCGGCGGAACGCTTGCCGTAAAAGATGTAAAAGTGCGAGGATTAAAAATGTTCAATGCCGTAAGCAAGGAAACAAGCTCTGACGCAATGAAAAATCCGGATCTTTCGAAAGTGGAAATTAAAAGTAAAATCAAAAATAATATCATAACGGTTGAACGCTTCAAATTTAAATTTGCAGGTTTTAGACCAAGAATTGAAGGAACTACAAGCTTAGACGGAAAACTGAATTTAAAAATGCGTTTAGGTTTACCTCCGCTAGGTATTTTTGGAATTCCGTTAACCGTTACCGGAACACAGAATAGTCCGAAAGTAAAAGTGGGCCGCAAAACAGAAGATCTGGAAGAAACTAAGGATACAGAAAATTAAATTCCATTTTTATCTTACTGGTTATTTAAAAACCTATAGTGACCTTTATCAAAGTTTAAAACTTTGATAAAGGTTTTTTTTGCACAGTTTAGTCATTGCGGGGAACGAAGCAATCACATTTACAAAAATCAAACTTTATATATAATAATCATTAGTGTGATTGCTTCGTTCCTCGCAAAGACAAAATGCTAAAACTATAAAAAACAAAAAACCCGTTCTTTTCAGAACGGGTTTTGTAATAAGTAGTCTAATGATTATGCTTCGAATGGAAGAATAGATACATAAGATTTGTTATCTTTTTTCTTTTGGAACTTAACAACTCCAGCTACTCTTGCGTGTAGTGTGTGATCTTTACTGATGTAAACGTTTTCACCTGGATTATGTTTTGAACCTCTTTGTCTAACGATGATGTTTCCAGCAATAGCAGCTTGACCACCAAAAATCTTAACGCCTAAACGTTTTGATTCTGATTCTCTACCATTCTTCGAACTACCGACACCTTTCTTGTGAGCCATGACGTATGAGTTTAAATATTGTTATTATTCTTTAGTAGCTTCTTTTTTTGCTTTTGGAGCTGCTGCTTTTTTTGCTTTTGGAGCTGCTTCAACTTCAGTAGCCGGAGCTTCTTCTGCTACAACTGCTTTTTTAGCTGCTGCTTTTTTAGTTCCACCTGCTGCAGTAATACCTTCAATTACAATTTGAGTAAGATATTGTCTGTGACCATTTCTCTTTTTGTATCCTTTTCTTCTTTTCTTTTTGAAAACGATAACTTTATCTCCTTTTAAGTGTTGTAACACTTTAGCTTCTACTGAAGCACCTTCTATAGCTGGGGCGCCTAAAGTTACGTTTCCGTTATCGTCTAATAAAAGAACTTTGTCAAAAGAAACTTTTGAACCTTCTTCATTAGCCAAACGGTGAACATAAACCTTTAAGTCTTTGCTTACTTTAAATTGTTGCCCTGCTATCTCTACGATTGCATACATACCAAATTGATTTATTGATTTTTAAGGTTGCAAATATACAATTAATAATTTACTGTGCAATCTCTTATTTCAAAAATATTTTATTCACCTTAAAGTCTCTTTTTCAAGGTGTTTTATACCGTAATTAAAGTATTTAGAGGTAAAATATTGTTAAAGTATTATCAAAACAAACCCTAATCCTGAAATGATAATTAAAAAAACTTATTTTTGGTGTAACGATAACCAAGTCTTGACTACCTACTCTCTTATTAGGTAATATAAATTATTAATCTTTATGAAAAATTCGATAATGATGTTAAGTGCTGCATTAATGCTCGGCGGAGTTGCTCATGCTCAAAAAGTAGCTTTTGAAGAATACAATTTAGACAACGGAATGCATGTTATTTTGCATAACGATCCTTCGGCGCCCGTTGTTGTTACATCTGTAATGTACCACGTAGGATCAAAGGACGAACGCCCGGATCGTACAGGTTTTGCGCATTTCTTTGAACATTTATTATTTGAAGGAACCCAAAATATAAAACGTGGCGAATGGATGAAAATCGTTACTGCAAATGGCGGAGTTAACAACGCCAACACTTCTGACGACAGAACTTATTATTATGAAGTTTTTCCATCAAACAGTTTAGAATTAGGTTTATGGATGGAATCTGAACGATTAATGCACCCAATAATCAATAAAATTGGTGTTGACACGCAAAATGAAGTCGTAAAAGAAGAAAAGAGAATGCGTTACGATAATCAGCCGTATGGAAATATTTTGCCGGTTGTAAAAGAAAATATGTTCAAAAACCATCCGTATCGCTGGACAACTATCGGTTCGATGAAAGATCTGGATGCCGCAACTCTTGAAGAATTTCAGGCTTTTAATAAAAAATTCTATACACCAAATAATGCCGTTTTAGTCGTTGCCGGTGATTTTGATAAAACGAAAACCAAAGAATGGATTCAGAAATATTTTGCTCCAATTCCGAAAGGCGAAGTAGTAAAAAAACAAACTTTTGTTGAAGAACCAATCAGTCAGACTATAAAAGCAACTTACGAAGATCCTAACATTCAAATTCCAATGATAGTTGCTTCGTACAGAACGCCATCAATGAAAACTAGAGACGCAAGAGTTTTAGATTTAATCTCTTCTTATTTAAGTGATGGAAAAAGTTCTAAACTGTACAAAAAAATAGTCGACGACAAAAAAATGGCGCTTCAAATTGGTGCTGTTGGTTTTAGTCAGGAAGATTACGGAATGTACATTTTGTACGGTTTGCCAATGCAGCCTTATACAACTGCAGACATTTTAAAAGAAATGGATGAAGAAATTGTAAAAATCCAAACTGATTTGATTTCTGAAAAAGACTATCAAAAGTTACAAAATAAATTCGACAATAATTTTGTCAATGCAAACGCAAGTGTTGAAGGAATTGCCGAAAATCTGGCTTCTTATTATTTACTTTATGGAGACGTAAATCTTATAAATACCGAAATTGACCTCTACCACTCTATCACAAGAGAAGAAATCAGAGATGTTGCTAAAAAGTATTTAAACCCTAATCAGCGTTTAATTTTAGATTATGTTCCTTCAAAAAAAGTTCAAAACTAAGAATATTGAATCATGAAAAAAATACATACAGTTTTAATCCTTTTATTCCTAACAGGAATTATGCAAGCACAAGATCGTACACAACCTAAACCAGGCAATGCGCCAGTAGTCAATATCAAAAAACCACAAACTTTTGTTTTGGCAAACGGCATGAAAGTTCTGGTCGTTGAAAATCATAAATTACCAAGAGTAAGTTTTAACTTAACTCTTGACAACGCTCCTTTTACTGAAGGAAACAAAAAAGGTGTTGACGAATTAACCAGCAGTTTAATTGGAAACGGTACCAAAAAAACAACTAAAGAAGCTTTTAATGAAGAAATAGACTTTTACGGAGCCAGTATCAATTTCACTTCATCCGGTGCTTATGCGAGTTCACTTTCTAAATATTCAGGACGTGTTTTAGAGCTTTTGGCAGAAGGTGCTTTACAGCCTAATTTTACTCAGGAAGAGTTTGATAAGGAAAAAGCAAAATTATCAGAAGGGCTTAAAGCCGATGAAAAAAGCGTTCCGGCAATTGCAAATCGTGTTGTTGATGTTTTGGCTTTTGGAAAAAATCATCCTTCGGGAGAATTTATTTCTGAAGAAACATTAAAAAATGTTACTCTGGCAGATGTACAGGCAAATTATGCTACTTATTTTGTTCCGGAAAATGCTTATTTAGTTGTAATTGGAGACATCAAATTTAAAGAAACAAAGGCGGCGGTAGAAAAACTTTTTGGCGGATGGAAAAAACAAACTGCTCCAAAAAACAGTTATCCAAATCCGGAAAATGTTTCTAAACTTCAAATTGATTTTGTTGATGTTCCAAATGCAGTTCAATCTGAAATTTCATTAGTAAATACGGTGAATTTAAAAATGAGCGATCCTGATTTTTTCCCTGCTGTTATTGCAAATCAAATTTTAGGCGGCGATTTTAATAGTTACCTAAATATGAATCTTCGTGAACAGCACGCCTGGACTTATGGTGCAAATTCGAACATTGGAAGCGGAAAATATGTAACCAAATTTAAAGCAACATCTGCAGTACGAAATGCCGTAACAGATAGTGCCGTAACAGAATTTGTAAAAGAAATTAAAAGAATCAGATCTGAAAAAGTTTCTGATGATGTACTGAAAAACGTAAAAGCAGGTTATATTGGAAGATTTGTAATGCAGGTTGAAAAACCTCAGGCTGTGGCGCGTTATGCCTTAAACATTGAAACAGAAAATCTTCCTGCTGATTTCTACGAAAAATACATTCAGACCATTAATAATGTTACGCCAGATGATATTTATCGTGTAGCCAATAAATATTTTCCAATTGATAATATGCGAATTGTTATCGTAGGAAAAGGTTCTGAAGTACTTAGTGGTTTAGAAAAACTTCAAATTCCGATTTTCTATTTTGACAAATACGGAAATCCTGTCGAAAAACCGGTAAGTAAAAAAGAAGCTCCTGCAGGAATTACTGCAAAAACAGTTTTTGACAATTATATTAAGGCAATTGGTGGAGAAAAAGCAGTTTCGGCAGCAAAAACACTTGCTATGAAAGGTTCTACAACAATTCCGCAAGCGCCAACACCTTTAACCTTTGTTTCAAAATTAGATTCAAAAGGAAAAATGATGGTATCACTTTCTATGGGAACCATGGCTTTGATGAAACAGGTTGTAAATGACAAAGGCGCTTATATTGAACAACAAGGTCAGCGTAAAAATCTTGAAGGCGCAGATTTAGCCGAAATGAAAGCAAACGCCGCTCCTTTTGAAGAATTACAATTAAGCAAAAGAACTGATTTGACGGTAAGCGGAATTGAGCAAATAAATGGCAATGATGCTTATGCCATAAAAGATGGAAAAACGGTTTATTATTACGACGTAAAATCAGGATTAAAATTAGCCGAAACGAAAATAAAAGAACAAAGCGGACAATCGACCACTCAAACAACTTATTTTAACGATTATAAAGATGTAAAAGGCGTAAAAGTCCCTTTTAATATTATTCAAAATGCAGGTTTTGAATTAGATATTAAAATGTCGGAAATTAAGATAAATGAAGGGGTTTCTGATGGGGATTTTTTGTAGAAAGGTTCACAAAGGTTCATAGGCTCAGAGGTACAAAGGTTCTGAGTTACTGAGTTGCTAAGATTTTTGAAAGCTTTGTCAAAGTTTAAAACTTTGACAAAGCTTTTTTTATGGACTGTTTTTATCAGCTGAGCGAAGTGACATGAACATAACATTTCATATCTCACAAAAAACATTTTGCCTCTATTTCTTAGCCGATAAATAAACCCCTATCAAAATAATAAAAGCTCCAAAAAACTGAATTGGTGTTAGCATTTCATTATCTAATAATCCCCAGAAAAATGCTACTATCGGAATTAAATAGGTTACTGATGTTGCAAATACAGGCGAAGACATTTGTATTAGTTTAAAGAATAAAACATTCGCGATTCCGGTTCCTAAAACGCCTAATATCATTACGAATAAAACAGAACGCTGCGTCACCTCAATATTTATTCTTTGTGTAAAATCAGTTGTACTTAGAATGATTAATGCGGGTATAAGCAAAACCGTAAAATTTCCGGTTGTGATACTTAATGAATTCAAATCAGGTAAATATTTCTTGATTAAGTTTACATTTATGGCATAACAAATTGTTGCAATTACAACTAAAAGAACAAAGTAATAATTTTGTCCCGGATGTGCCGAAGCTCCACTCAAAACCAATAACATACAACCTATTAATCCAACAAAAACTCCTATAACCTGTCGTTTTTGAAACTGAATTCCAAAAATAAGTATTCCTAAAACTAAGGTATTTAAAGGTGTAAGCGAATTTAAAATGGCTACAATTGAACTATCAACCTGAGTTTCGGCAATAGCAAAAAAGAAAGCCGGAATAAATGTCCCGAAAACAGATGTTAAGGCAACAAATTTCCATTGGCGGCGAGAGATTTTCTTTAAACTTGAAAATCCAACAATAAGCAAAAATAAAGCGGCAAAAATAATTCGGAGTGAACCTACCTGAATTGCAGTTAAACCAACTAATCCTCTTTTAATTAGAATAAAAGAACTTCCCCAAATTAGCGAAAGCAAGAATAAATAAAACCACTTTAATTGTTTTGCATCCATAAATAGTATTTTTACTGCAAATTTGTAATAATTTTACGAACTGACCTCTCCTTTTTTATTAATTTTGCAAACAACATAAAAACGCTAATTAAAAACTCATTATAATGAAAATCAAAAAAATCATAGCAGCAGTAGCAATCGCAGGTTTAGTATTGGTAAGCTGTAAAAAAGAAGAAGACAAAAGTCTGGCTGTAGCAAGAGGTGAAAAAACAGTAGTAAAAGAACACAAAGTAATTGCTCCTGAAAATGTACAAACAGCAAGTTTTACAATTGAAGGAATGACTTGTGCCGTAGGTTGCGCAAAAACGATTGAACAAGAATTATCAAATCTTAAAGGTGTAGAAAAAGCTGCGGTTGATTTTGATAAAAAAACAGCAATGGTTACTTTTGACAAAACAATTCAAAATCCTGAAAACTTAACTAAAGTGGTACAGGAAACCGGAGACGGAAAAACATACAAGGTTTCGAATATGAAATTGAAATCATAATCGAAATTATTTTCAATAAAAAAGGGCGTTCAAACTGAACGCCCTTTTTTATGTTTTGATTTTTTTCTATTTCCATTTTAATGTTTCCATCAACTGTCGCATATCATTTTTAATATAACTTGCCGCCGGCATGATCGAATCAAAATTTGGTTTTGCATAAAAATAAACTGATCCGGTAATAAAATGTTTTGTGCTGTCTGTTACGTAAAATTGTGAGTTTGTAGCGGCATTTCCATCAACTTGGTAAAACATTCCGTATACTTTTTTTTCAGGGTTTAAATAGGGCTGTTCTAAAATATCATCTGCTTTTATTACATGTTCATACGTTAGTTTCTGAGCATCTTTAAGCAGCTTTTCAATATTATTATTTACAGGTTTATAGGTTAAATAAATCGTAGCTTTCATTTTTGGATATGTAATAGCAAATCCGCAATCTTTTTCTCCCTTAATAACCGCAGCTTCATTCATTTGAAATGTAAACGGACAATTGCCATCAAAATTAGCATATTTAGCTTCGGGATAATCCAGGCGTAAAAAACTCGCCGGTTTTGGTATCACATCATCTTTACAGCTTATAACTGTTAATGTTAGTAAAATTGCAGCTGCCGAAATTATTCTTTTAAACATTTTATTCTATTGTTACTTTTATTTGTTTTACACGCTTTTTATCAACTGTTTCTATGGTAAAAACACAGTTTTCAAAAGCTATTTTTTGATCTTTTTTGGGAAAATTACCTAAAATTTCTAAAATAAAACCTGCTAATGTTTCAGCTTCTCCTTTATGTGACTCAAAAATATCTTCATTTACATCTACAATTCTGTAGAAATCTTTCATATTGATTTTACCTTCAAAAAGAAAGTTTTTTTCATCTATTTGCGAATAATTCAAATTTTCATCATCAAATTCATCACTAATATCCCCTACGATTTCTTCAATTACATCTTCTAAAGAAACTAATCCTGATGTTCCGCCATATTCATCAACTACAATCGCCAAATGACTTTTAAGGCTTTGAAAATCCTTTAGTAAATTGTCCAGTTTTTTATTCTCAGGAACAAAAAAAGGCTCGCGCATTAGAGAAGTCCATTCAAATTCTTTTTTATCAATATGAGGCAATAAATCCTTCACAAACAAAACGCCTTCTATCTGATCAATATTGTCTTTGTAAACCGGAATTCTTGAAAATCCTTTTTCGATTATTTTTGTATATATGGATGCAAACGATTCTGATATTTCTAACGCAAAAATGTCAATCCTCGGACTCATAACCTGCTTGGTATCTGTGTTTCCAAAAGAAACTATTCCTTCGAGTATTTTTTGTTCGTCGCTTGATGTTCCTTCAGAATCTGTAAGCTCTAAAGCCTGAGAAAGCTGGTTTATCGAAAAATTATTCTTCTGTTTTCCTAATTTATGCTGCAAATATAGGGTAACGCTGCGCATGGGCAAACTTATTGGAGAGAGTACTTTATCTAAAAAAGAAATTGGATACGCTGACCATTTCGCAAATTTTATATTGTTACGGCTCGCATATACTTTAGGCAAAACTTCTCCAAACAACAAGATCAAAGAGGTAACGACAACAACTTCTAACATGAATTTAAATACGGGCGAAACAACACCTGAAAAGATATTTTGCCCTATAAAAGAGAATAAAATAACAACTCCGATATTAAAAAAATTATTCGCTACGAGTAAAGTTGCTAAGAGTTTTTTGGGTTTATCTAAAAGATTGGAAATAATTTTTCCTTTTGAGGTATCTTCTTGTAAAGTATCGTCGATGTCTTTTTGAGATAAAGAAAAAAGTGCTACTTCGGCACCTGAAACAATTGCCGATAGAAACAGCAAAATAAATATTCCGACAAAACCAATTATTAAATTGATGTCTAAAGTGGTATTTAAAAACAAACTGGGCTCCGGGTCCAAATTAAAAAAGATTAGTTAAACAATCAAAAAGGCAAATCATTTATAGGTAAGCCTTCATTAGTCGCATCAAAGTTAGTGTTTTTTGCGGATTCTGAATCATGATTTTGTTTATGACCTCCTGTTTCTTTTTTGGTAGTCAAGAAAGTAAACTCGGTAACCTGAATTTCTGTAGTGTATTTGGTCGTTCCGTCTTCGGCTTGCCACTGACGCGATTTTATACGTCCTTCCACATAAATTTTATCCCCCTTAGAGAGATATTTTTCACAAATTTCAGCCGCTTTATTGCGTACAACTAAATTATGCCACTCTGTCGAAGTTATCTTTTCATTGGTAGTTTTGTTAATATAAACTTCATTTGTTGCCAGCTGAAAACGTCCAATGCAATTCCCTCCATCAAAATAATGCATCTTTACATCATCGCCCAAGTGGCCGATGAGCATCACTTTATTTAATGTTCCGTTCATGGTTTATTTGTGGTATTTATCCCAAAGATACATTTTTTTAGCAATTTATTTCTTGCTTTTCAATAAAATTATAAATCACTATTGGAAAAGGAAACGTTTTTAAACGAACCGCATCTACTCCATTTTCAATTATATCACTAATTTTAATTTTCCAGAATTGAATATGTAAATGCTGATGTGAAAGTTTATGAATGACCGTTGCATGACTATAATCTTCAATACCTAATATAGTATAGGTTGAAAAAATCTCATTTTGAACTGCATTTGCAACAAAATCAAAGTCAACAATATGTTGCGTTTCTAAAAGCGGAAACTCATATAAATTATGCCAAATGCCTTTTGCAGTTCTTTTTTGAATTAAGGTGTTTCCTAAAATATCTTCTAAAATCAGATAATTAAAAAATCTATTGGTTACTTTTATTTTTTTAGATTTTACAGGCAAAATATCTACTTTCCTTTTTTGCAGTGCCAGACAACTATCTGCAAAAACACAAACAGTACAATCAGGACTTTTAGGAACGCATTGCAATGCGCCAAATTCCATTATCGCCTGATTAAAAATTGCAGGATTATCTTTTGGCATTAATTCGTGTGCCAATGCTGTAAATTCTTTTTTGGTTGCCGGCAGCATAATATCCGATTCGATATCAAAATAACGGGAAAGTACTCGAAATACATTTCCGTCTACAACAGGAACTGCTTCATTATAAGAAAAAGAAGCAATTGCCGCGGCTGTATATTCACCAACACCTTTTAATTTTAATAATTCAATATAAGAAGGAGGGAAAATTCCATTGAGTTCATTTGCCACATATTGAGCGGTTTTATGCAAATTTCGGGCACGAGAATAATAACCTAATCCCTGCCAAAGTTTCAAAACCTTCTCTTCATCGGCATTTGCGAGGTCGAACACCGTAGGAAATTCCTCTGAAAAAGAAAAAAAATAAGGCGTTCCCTGCGCAACTCTGGTTTGCTGCAGCATTATTTCTGATAGCCAAATTAGGTACGGATTCGTTGTATTTCGCCAAGGCAAATCACGCTTGTTTTGTAAATACCATTTTATCAATATGTTAGAAAAATTCATAGCAAAATACTTAGATTACAAAAGTAAATGTTTATGTAATTAAAATTTAACGAATTAGCTTGATTAATTATTTTTTTAATTCCTATATTTGCAAACTCAAAAAAATAGTACATCATTTATAAATAAAATAGGAAAGAAAATGACGAAAGCAGATATCGTAGCGAAAATTTCAGAGAAACTAGGTCTTGAAAAAGGAGATGTTCAAGCAACAGTAGAAACTTTTATGGAAGAAGTTAAAATTTCATTAGAAACTGGTGACAATGTTTACCTAAGAGGTTTCGGAAGTTTTATCGTAAAAACAAGAGCTGAAAAAACAGGAAGAAACATCTCTAAAAACACCACTATCAAAATTCCTGCGCACAACATTCCTGCGTTCAAACCTGCAAAAGTATTTGTAGAGGGAGTAAAAACGAACAACGAAGCAAAATAATACTATTAATTAATTATAAAATCGACACGATATGCCAAGTGGTAAAAAAAGAAAGAGACATAAGGTAGCTACTCACAAACGTAAGAAAAGAGCGAGAGCTAACCGTCACAAAAAGAAAAAGTAGTTTTAAACTACTTTTTTCTTTTTAAACGTTCATTGAAATTGGAATTTAGTCTCAGTATCCAGTCACAGTCTGCAGCTTAAAACTGCCAGCTGATACTAATGACTGCAAACTAAAATTCCCCCGGGTTCAATACCTGTTAAAATATTGTTTAATCCATCTGTAGATAAGATTTTAGATTTTAGATTTCAGATTTTAGGTTTTTATAAATCTATACTTTTGTCTCTATATTCTATTTTCTGAAAAAACAGATAAAAATTTACAGTGTGAATAAAGAATTAATCATTAGATCTAGTTCTGAAGCCGTAGATTTTGCCTTATTAAAAGATGGAAAACTAATTGAATTACATAAAGAAGAAGAGAAAAGCAACTTTCAGGTTGGTGATATTTTTATTGCCAAAATACGAAAACCAGTTGCCGGACTTAATGCTGCTTTTGTAAATGTAGGCTTCGAAAAAGATGCCTTTTTACATTATCACGATTTAGGACCTAACTTAGCTTCTCAATTGAAATTCATAAAACTTGTAAGCGCAGGTAAAATAAAAGATTTCTCCCTAAAAACCTTTCAGTTTGAAAAAGAGATTGACAAAGATGGCATCATTACTGATATTTTAAGTGCCAATCAATCTGTTTTAGTCCAAGTTGTAAAAGAACCTATATCGACCAAAGGTCCAAGAATAAGCGCTGAGCTTTCATTGGCAGGAAGATTTATTGTTCTCGTTCCGTTTTCTGACCGTGTTTCTATTTCTCAAAAAATAGAAGACAAAAAGGAAAAGGATCGTCTAAAAAAACTTGTTCTATCTATCAAACCAAAAGGATTTGGTGTTATTGTTCGTACAGTAGCCGAAGGCAAAAACGTAGCCGAATTAGAAAAAGATTTGCAGAACCTGCTTGCCAGATGGACTGCAATGTGTAAAAAATTACCAACTGCTCATCATCCGTCAAAAGTATTAGGAGAGCTTAACAGAGCTTCTTCGATATTAAGAGATGTTTTTAACGATACCTTTAGCGGTATCCAAATAGATGATGAAGAGTTGTACCATCAAACGAAGGAATATCTGCAAGAGATTGCACCTTCAAAACAATCGATTGTTAAGTTTTATCAATCAAACGACACTCCAATTTTTGAGAAATACAATATAGAGAGACAAATCAAAACTTCATTTGGAAGAACGGTTTCAATGAGCAAAGGAGCTTATTTAATAATCGAACACACTGAAGCTCTTCACGTTATAGACGTAAATAGCGGAAATCGTTCGAATAAAGCGACTAATCAGGAAGATACCGCCATGGAAGTAAATATGATTGCCGCCGCAGAAATTGCCAGACAACTTCGTTTGCGCGATATGGGCGGAATAATCGTAGTTGATTTTATCGATATGTCTAATCCTGAAAACAGGAAGGTTTTGTTCGACTTCTTGCGAGAAGAAATGAGCGACGATAAAGCAAAGCATAAAATCTTACCGCCGAGTAAATTTGGCTTAGTTCAAATTACAAGACAACGCGTAAGACCAGAAGTTAATATTAAAACTAGAGAAGAAGATCCAAACAATGAACATGGCGAAATTGAAGCGCCAATTTTAATCATTGATAAAATCGCATCTGATTTAGACAGAATTTTAAAAATCCACAATAAAGTTGTGCTTAATGTACATCCGTTTGTGGCTGCATACCTCAGTAAAGGTTTTCCATCATTACGTTCAAAATGGTTTTTTGAACATAAAAAATGGGTGAAAATCATACCTCGTGACGCTTACACGTACTTAGAATATCATTTCTACGACAAAAAAGGAAATGTTATCAAAGAATAAAACAAGAAACCGCCTCTCGCAAGATTGGCGGTTTTTTTGTGTCTCATTGCGAGGAACGAAGCAATCTCACTTTGCGTTTTAGTGTTTCGGAATTTGTTTCAGGAGCTATTTCCAGCTATCCGTTTCAATCTTTTATTTTTTAAAGAAAAAAACAAAAGGATTTCCACTTCTATCTGGGCTAGGCAATTATTTTCGTAATGAGATTTTAGATATAAAATCTCATTACAGATAAAATATCATTCCCTTATAATTTCTACTTTTCTTCTTATTTCATTCCCAAATTCATCAACAACGGTAATATAATGAAAACCCGCAGTCATCAAAATTGGTTTTTCGTGAAAAACTTTTGTTTCGCCTTTATAGACATTATCAACGTACCAAAACAATTTATTTTCTCTTTGCGAATAGGCAACTTTAAAAATTACCGGCTGTATTTCGCTATCAAAATTCTTGGTGAGATAGATTTTACTGTTTGCTTTTGGATAAATAAAATCCATTGAAGCCGTTTGTGTTCCAATACAATTCTCTTTAAATGGCGGCAACGGCAAGTACTCAATATGTTTGCTTTTGTAATACCAAGCCATAACCGGAGGCAAAACAAACCAATCTTTCACTATTATATTCTCTACATTTTCACAGCTGCTATTAACCTGAAATTGTTCCGTTTGATCTAAATGAACCGTTTTATGATACGGACAAATACTTGTCGTTTTTCCTTTTTTACTAACCCATTGCTTTATTTTCGGGCAGCCATCTTTTGCCAAATAACCGCTTAATTTACAAACTTCTACCTCATCTAAATCATCATAAGGAGTTTCAAACCACTTTTGTCTTGGCAGTAAATTAAAAACATCAAATAAAACGGGAGCTGCACTCGTAACGCCTGTTAAAGTTGGTCTTCCCTCACCTGTTGCATTTCCTACCCAAACACCAACTACATATCTTGAATTTGTTCCTATAGCCCAGGCATCGCGATTACCAAAACTGGTTCCTGTTTTCCACGCAATTTTAAGCGAACTGTCATAAAACTTCCAGGCTTCATCTCCTTCCGGTCTGTTTACTTCTTCCATTGCGTTATAAGTCAGCCAAATGGAACCTGAACCTAATATATTTTTTTGATTTGTATCGTCTCCAAAATCAGCCTCAAAATCGTGTTCATAATTCAGTTCAGCAAATTCTTTTGTTCTGTATTTTCCGTGACTTTTATTAAAATAATTTACTGTTGAAGATAAATTTGCATACGATCGGCATAAATCCCACAGATTGCTTTCGGCTCCGCCAAGAATAAGCGATAATCCATAATGATCCGGCGTTTTATTAATATCTCTTAATTTGAATTTTTGCAATTCTTCATAAAATTTATTTACGCCAAATTCCTGCAGCATTAAAACAGCCGGAATATTTAGAGATCTGGACAAAGCACGATGTGCCGGCACAGCTCCGTCAAACGTCAAATTAAAATTTTGAGGCGTATAACCTGCAATCTGAGTTGGAACATCGGCAACTAACGTATTGGGCAAAAGTTCGCCATCATCAAGCATTGCGGCATATAATAAAGGCTTCAGAATACTTCCTGTACTTCTTGGCGCATCAATAATATCAACATCTTTTTGATGATCTTTATCTGTTGGAGAATTACCAACATAACTTATTACATTTCTGTTTTTGACATCAATAACTAAAATAGCCAGATTATTAACCTCGTTTTGTTTATACTGATTATAATAATATTTCGCAATTTGATTTACCCTGTTTTGTAACGCAAAATCAACGGTTGTTTTTACTCTTTTTCCTTCCTGATTTTTGGCAACACGCTGCAATAAATGAGGCGCCATTTGGGGTAAATCATAAGGTTTTCCGGGTAAAGGCTCATCAAGAGATAATTCATACGTTTGTTTGTCGATTATGCCTTCCTGATTCAATTTTAATAAAAGCCGGTTTCGCTTTTCCAATAATTTAATCTGATTTTTTCCGGGATAAATTAAACTTGGCGCATTTGGTAAAACAGCAAGAGTTGCGCTTTCTGCCCACGACAATTGACTTGACTTTAATCCGAAATAACGCCACGAAGCCATTTCAAGCCCAACTACATTTCCGCCAAAAGGCGCATGTGCAGCATATAAATCTAAAATCTCATCTTTAGAATAACCTAATTCTAAACGTGTTGCAAGAATAATTTCAACAATTTTTTCAAAATAAGTTCTGTTTTTTCCTTTTCTTGAAAGCCTGATTACTTGTTGCGTTAGTGTACTTCCGCCACGAACTACTTTTCCGGCTTTTCGGTTTTGTTTGATGGCATTAACCATTGCAACAGGATTAAAACCGGGATGTTTATAGAAATATTCATCTTCAAAATAAACAATACATTTATTAAATTTATCGGCAACGCTATCTTGTTCAGGAAAACGCCATTGTCCGTCACGTGCGATTTTTGCTCCTAATAATTCTCCTTCTTTACTTTCAATAACGGTCGAATACGGCTCCTGAAACAAAGTTCGCGGTAATGAGAAATAATAAATCAGCAAGAGTAAAAATACAATTGCTGATTTTATTTTATTCTGTTTAATCCAGCTTATAACGCGTTGAAAGAACGCTTTTATTTTATTTTTCAAAGTAATATTATTGCTTTTTTCGTTTCCTAACAGGTTTTAAAAACCTGTTAGGAAACGTATACAAGAAACTTTATTTTACAACCTCAACCCAAAATCCTTTAGTTCTTGCTAAAAATGTATTATCATACATCGCTTCACATTGTAATCCTGGTAAATAATAATTCCCTAAGTAAGATGCATTTAGCAGAATTCTGAATGTTTTCGTTTCTCCGGCTTTCATTCCAAAATAGAAATTAGTTCTGTCGTCCCGAATATCGATGTAATCTGCAATGTTGTTTGTTGCATCTCCATAATCTGTAAAACGGGTATTTACAATTTCGAAACCAGAAGGAAGAATTTGCGATAAAGCAACATTTTCTACGCGTTCATTTCGTTGATTTCTAACGGTAACTTCTGCAACAAACTCGGTTCCTTGTGTAATTTTTGAAACATCTATTGTTCCGCCTTTTCGGTTTTTGAAAACAATTCCTGCCGAAACATCGTTTTGAACCACATTTTCCTGTCCAATTGGTAAAATTCCTGTATTTAATACACGAACATAAATTGTATTCTTTTTATTGTTTTTTAAAGTGATACTATTTGAACCAGTTTTTACGACCAAACTTCTGTCAGCAACTGTTTTTGATGTTTTTACAATTTGAGATTTTCCGTCTTTACTGAACTGAATATCAATTCCTTTTGTACCATTATTTGAGGCAAATTTAGACATTGCGTATAAACAATATGCTGTTGTTTGCGTGCTCATCCATTGATCACTTGCCATATTTTTAGCCAGTTTTATTGCCATTGCAAATGCTTTTTCTTTTTGCCCTAACAATAACATTGTTTCAAGAGCCATCGCTCTGTTTCTGGCACTTGAACCATAATAATAGTAATTATAATCGCTCGTTTCATCTTCAATTTTGCTGTGCAAAAACAAGTTTTGACTTGCCGATTTTTGTCCGGCTAAAATATAAGCGGCGGCTAATCGCAATTTACTTTCGTTAGAAATTCCTTTTGTTTCACGCAATCTGTTCATTGACGACAAATCCGGAGAACCAGCCAGAGCCAATGTATATAAGCGATACGATTGTGCCAAATCATTTCCGTACTGAGGTTCAAATCGCCATTGCTTGGCTTCTTTTTGTTGATATGAAAGCCATTTTGATTTAAAATTAATTGGTAAAACATAGCCTTTTTTCTCGGCTTCGATCATAAAATGTCCTGCGTATGAAGTTCCCCAATCATCTGCAATTGTATTTCCCTGCCAATACGAAAGTCCTCCATTTGGCAATTGAAAACCTCCTAATCGATTTATTCCGGCCGTAACATTTTTCTGAATCAATTGCTGACGCGTTGCATCAATATCTGCAACATCATTTAAAAATAATTGCGGAAATACAGATGAAGTCGTCTGCTCAACACAACCATGCGGATATTGAATAAGAAACTGTAATCTTCCGTTTAAATTGATTGTTGGCATTGACGAAACTTCGAGTTTGGCTTTATTGCTTCCTGAAACTCCAAATGTTTTCCAGCTAATTGTTTTCGAACTATTAGGCTCTAAAATTACATCTGTAAAAGTATTTGTCACCGGATTTGGGTTTGTCATATCAATCTCGACATCATAAACCGATTTTTCATTTCCGGACGTGGCAACAATCTGCACTTTTCCAATTCCTGTTAAACTTCCCACGGCAAGATTAAAATATGCCATTTTTTCGTCAGGCTCTGCAAATGTCAATTTTTGAACTGCACTTCCAATAACTTTCAAACCATTGCTGGTTTTTATCTGAACATTTACATTTTTAATCTGTTTTTCCATAGCAAAAATCGTAACCGGAATTGTTACTTTTTCTGATGGTGAAATTTTTCTTGGCAATGAAGCCAAGACCATTAACGGGCTACGAACCGGAGTTGCTTTTTCGACACTTCCGTAAGCGCTCGTATTGGCATCTCCCGCTACAACCATTGTTCTTACTGAACCAATGTATTTTGGTAATTTTATCTGATGTGTTTTTGTTTGTCCTTTTTCTAATTTAAATGGTCCAAGATAAACCACAACAGGTTTAAAACGATTGGCTTTTTTCGCCTTTCCACCACCTAAATCCTGATCTCCACCAATACTAAAAATCTGATTGACTTTTCCGCCATAGGCGCCAATAACATCATTATAAACGTCCCATGTCTTTACGCCTAAAGCTTCACGTACATAAAAACTATCCCAGGCATTTGGCGTTTTAAAACGTGTTAAATCCAGCAAACCTTCATCGACAACAGCAATGGTATACGTCATTTCTTTTCCTGATTGTTCGCTAACTTTTAAAGTAAATGTCTGCTCTGGTTTTAAAACATCCGGCATTGCAATTTTAGGCGCAAGAATCGTATTTTTATCCACAACTTCAATCGGAACAATACCATACATTCTTATTGGCGAATCGTTTTTGGTTGTTGCGTGCGGCTGTAAAAGCGTAATGTTGAAATATACATTTGGAGCCATTGCAGCAGTAACCGGAACTTCAACTTTAGTTTCGCCTTTTTGCGTTTTTACCCAAAGTGTCTGCACTACTTTTGATCCATTTTCTATAGAAACCAAAGCACGTCCGCCTTCACTTGAAGGAAAAGAAATTTGTGCTTTTTCGCCAACTGCATAATCCTTTTTATCGGTAGAAAAAACAAGCATATTTGCTGTAGAAGCATCTGTGTTTCTGGTTTTTCCGGACCATATTGGCCAATCGATATTTACGGTTAATCCCGTAGCATGACCGTCAGTTTCATCTGAAACACGAATTAAATAACGTCCCCATTCTTCATCAGTTAATGCAAATTGAAAACTTCCTTTTCCGCTCGAATCTGTATTTACTTTAAACGTTTTATAAGAAGTTGTTGCTTCTGATGAATTATAATTCGATAAATTATCGCTTGATGCATCCCACCACCAGCGCCATTCGACTTTATAGACTTTTACTTCAAGATTCTTAACAGATTTTGGTCTTCCGTTTTCATCAACAGTAACAATATCAAATCGGTTTGCCGTTCTGGTTTCAAGCATTCCGTATTTATTAGGTTCCGGCGATTTTACTCCAACGTAAGTTTTATACGGAGAATAAGTAGTTGAAATAACATCTGTACTAAAGTCTCCCCCTTCTTCGTATACTTTGGTTACAAATGCAGCTTTTAGCATTCCCGGTGCCTGACCTTGCAATTTAGGATCTATATTTACGGATGCTCTTCCGTTTGCGTCTAATTTTCCGGAGAAAACATTAATTTCTTCGGTACTAAACTGGCGTACTAAATCATCAAAAATGTATTTCGGATAATTTTTGAAAGTGGTACTTTGCTGTGAAAATTTAGCCTGCATTTCTACATTCAAATTCTTGGCAATTGCACCGTGAAGCCACGTTACTTCGAGATTGCTTGTATTAGAATGTGACGAAGATAAAATAGGATTTTTAAAACTGTTTTTGATTTTTAAACGATTTGGTTTAATCGTTTCTATTTTTATATTCTTATAATATTTGGCTCCGCCCACGCTTATCATCGCTTCCCAACTTCCGGTTGGCGCATCAGGATCTGTAGGCACAATAAAAGCATAATGATTTAATTCGTTCGTTTTTTGAACGGTTTGATACGTTACTTTTCCATTTGGATCTGTTAATCTGAATTTTATAGGATGCGCTTTTGGCAATTTATTCGCGACATCATTTAAAATAAAAGACAGGTACAAATTATCGCCTGGACGCCAAACGCCGCGTTCTCCATAAATAAATCCTTTCAAACCTTTTTGCAGCGTTTCGCCCGATACATCAAAATTACTTACCGAAAGTGAATTCCCGTCATCAAGTTTTACATAAGTAGACTGATTTCCTAAGGTTACAATAGCAAAATAGGCAAATTTATCTAATTTAAAAGATGCAATTCCTTCGCTGCTTGTTGCTTCTGATGCCAGTTTTTGCTGCTGAAAACTATACAAATCAACTCTTGCGTTTGAAACCGGTTCAGTCGTTAGAATATTATTTACGGCAAAGAAATACGATTTATTCTCACCTCTTTTGGCAATTACACCTAAATCAGATGCTAAAATATTGGTTCCTATTTTGGCATTATAATAATACGAACCTGTACACGGATCCTGGCTTTCTCTCCACTCATAATCATCATAATAATAATCGTCGTATGAGTTTCCGCTGTAGTTCACGTCATTTTCATCTACTTCTTCTTCCTCTTCATTTTGGCTTTCATCATCTTCAGAAGTTTCACATTTGTATAAAGAATAGGCTTTTTTATATGAGAATTCAACTCTGTAAATCGCTCCCGGTTCCGGGCTTATAATTTTAGATAAATCCAATGCAAAAGTGTTCCATTTACTTGGGTTTATTAAAGTATTTTCTTTAAGATTAAGTGTCGTTTTTGCAACAGGCTGCGAAACCCGTTTGAGATTTTGTGCTCCGTTTAATTCATTATTCTGAAGAAACTGCAAAATGTTGTTCTTATAAATTTTATATACTTTTACATCGACGGCACTTAAATTTACCGCTTCAAAATTCAGTTTTAGATTACTTGAACTTGGTAAAATTGTTCCGTTTTTAATAAAGCGAACATTTGGTTTTATCTGATCAAAAGATATTTTTTCAGAATAATTACTTTTCATTTTCTGCCCGTACTGGCTCTCGATTCCCTGAAAAACTTCCAGTAATAATTCACCTGATATTGCTGCCGATTCCGGTTCCGGTTCTTCTTCTGCAACCTCTTCAACAACAGGATCTGCGACAGCAACACTATCTACGGCTACACTTGCCGAATCAACTATTGTACTTGCCGAATCTACAGCAACAACGGCAACTTCATGAACAACTTCTTTGGCCGGTTTTTGATTGCTGAAATACACTTTCAGGGTATTTCCCTGTGTTGAAAATTTAAGATTATTAGTGTTTTGAATCGCTACTAAACCTTTAAAATCCTGACCTTTTTCGAGAGGTTCAGAAAAGTTAATTAATACTTGCTGATTATTTTCATCAGGAATATCAACTTTAACGATTTTGAAATCATTAATAGACGTAATCGGAAAATCCATTTTTCCTTTTTGGTCAATATCAAAATCATTTCCATCATAAGCAATTTCAAGATTACTTTCTGCATCAAAACGCTGAATACTATCAATGATAAATTTAAATTCTTTTCCTGAATTTGGAGTTTTATCAAATTTAATTTTGACTTTATTTCCGTTTTGAGATGCCGTAACGAGTTGTTTTGCAGTTTCTAAATCTATGTCATCTGCCGATTTTAATACACAATTTAGATATTGATATTCTTTGCTGTAAGACTGAATATCCAAGGTATTAATCGTAAAATCCTGTTTGACGGTTTTAACCGTAAAATTAAAATCAGAAAGATCTGTTTTATCGTCGTTCGTTTTTTTAGGAAGCTCAGTTAACTTGTCTAAATGCAGTGTCACCTGATATTCTGTTCCGGCTTTTAGTTTTTTCTCCGGAATAAAAGCAATTGTATTACTCGAAAGCGCTACGACTTTTCCGTCGACGCTTGGCGAAATATCAAACAAATCATTGTCTAAAACCTGATTTACTTTCCATTCTTTTTTATCGAAAGCAAGAACAACACGTATATCCGATTGTGCCGAGACGATTCCGCCTGTAAAACTTGTTATATACTCTTTGAATAATGAAAAATCGGAATTGAAATCTGATTTTTTGCCACAGGCCTGAAAAATTAAAAACACAAAAAACACGTAAACTAATCTTCTTGCTTTCACTTTGATAAGGAGTTAATTGTTACAAATATTGTTAAATATAAACAAAATGCCGTCTGATGATCTTAAAATCATAACAACAAAACACAAATTATATTCTAGTAAATGTATACTATTTTCCGAAGTATTTTAAGAGGAAAATTCAGTTCTCTGAATTATTTTAATTTTGATCGTTACAAGAAAAAATGCTTTAAAAATCATATCTTTGTATGATCTAATTTTTTAACAATGGAAAGCAAAAAAATAATTTTTAGAGGCGTTAAAGAAACTTCAAGTCTTATTGCTGCTGGTAAAAAAGCTGCTCAAAAAGCTATTCGTGAAAATAAAATTTTAGGATTATCTTTTACTTTTACAAAAGGAGACAAAGTTTACAGACAAGAGGGAAATGGAGATGTTATTTTTGTAAAACCAATTGCTGCCAGAAAACCTTTAAATATTAAAAAAGGAACTATTCTTTATGCCAAGTCAAAATAGAGTACGCATTTATGCAGGTCCAAATGGTTCCGGCAAAAGTTCTCTCTATGATGTTATTAGTAAAAAATATATTTCAGGGATTTTTGTAAATGCAGATTTAATTGAGAAGCAGTTAAAAACAATTAGATTTGTTGATTTAACAGATTTCAATTTAAAAGTTGACGCTTCAAAATTAGACGATTTTAAAAAAATTACCTTCCAGTATATCACTTATTAATAAAGCTATAAGTGAGAATTATACAATTGAAATAAAAGTAATAGATAATTTCATTGTTAATAATCTAAAAAACACCAACAGTTACGAAGCTGCTTTTACAGCATCCTTCATAAGATATTCTCTACTTTTAAACAAAAAAGATTTTACTTATGAAACTGTAATGAGTGATCGCCATAAATTAGACGAAATTGTTCTGTCCAACAAATTAGGTTACAGAACATATCTTTATTTTATTTGTACAGATGATGAATTATTAGCTGAAATTTATCAAGGAACTGCATTTAAGTTTCATACTGAATCAATTCCTGAATGGTTTGAAAAATATGTTTACAATAAATTTAATTTTAAAGAGTAAAGTTTTAACTAAGTATCTCGGCAATTTTACTTCCTTCTCTCAATAAAAAAACGCCTCATTAAATCAGCAGCTTCTGTGGCCATAACTCCCGAAACTACAGTGGTTTTAGGATGCAGTTTTGTGCCCATAACCATAAAACCGCGTTGTTCGTCACGGGCGCCAAAAACAATTTTCGAAATCTGACTCCAATACAAAGCTCCTGCACACATTTGGCAAGGTTCGAGCGTAACATATAAGGTACAATCTTTAAGATATTTTCCGCCAAGAAAGTTTGCGGCGGCGGTTATAGACTGCATTTCGGCATGAGCTGTAACATCATTTAACAATTCTGTGAGATTATGACTTCTTGCAATTACTTTATCTGCCACAACAATTATGGCGCCAACAGGAATTTCGCCTTTTTCATAGGCCATTCCAGCTTCCTGCAAAGCTTTTTTCATAAAGTATTCGTCGGTGAAAGGGTTTATCATAATTGCAAAAATAAGAATTCAATTCGTACCTTTGCTTTATGTCAGAACATTTACTTTCAAACATACAAAATCCGGCTGATTTACGCCTTTTACAAGAAGCGCAATTACCTCAAATTGCTCAGGAATTACGTCAGTTTATTATTGATGTTGTTTCTGTAAAAGAAGGACATTTGGGCGCGAGTTTAGGTGTAATAGAATTGACAATTGCCTTGCATTATGTTTTTAATACTCCGGAAGATTTATTGGTTTGGGATGTTGGACATCAGGCTTACGGACATAAAATTCTGACTGAAAGACGAGAAAATTTCCATACCAACAGACAAATCGGAGGTATTTCCGGTTTTCCTAAAAGAAGTGAAAGCATTTACGATACTTTTGGCGTTGGACATTCTTCAACATCAATTTCTGCTGCATTGGGAATGGCAATTGCTTCTCAATTAAAAGGTGATCATAACAAACAGCATATTGCAGTAATTGGCGATGCTTCTATCGCTTCGGGAATGGCTTTTGAAGGTTTGAATCACGCCGGAGTTACGAATGCCAATATTCTGGTTATCTTAAATGATAATGCTATTGGAATTGATCCGAGTGTTGGTGCTTTAAAAAAATACTTAACGGCTGTTAAAAACGGAAAAAATCCAAAGCAAAATAACATCATTAAATCTCTTAATTTTGATTATTCGGGACCAATTGACGGGCATGATCTTCCAACTTTAATCCAGGAATTAAACCGCTTAAAGAAGATAAAAGGTCCAAAATTTCTGCATATTGTAACTACAAAAGGAAAAGGTTTACAGCAGGCAGAAGAAAATCAGGTGAAATATCACGCGCCCGGAAAATTCGATGCTTCGACAGGAGAAATACATTTAAAATCAGAAGAAAATCTTCCTCCAAAATATCAGGATGTTTTTGGTTTAACCATTTTAGATTTAGCCAAAAAGAATGAAAAAATTATCGGAATCACTCCGGCAATGCCATCTGGAAGTTCTTTAAAATTTATGATGGATGAAATTCCGGAACGCGCTTTTGATGTTGGTATTGCAGAACAGCATGCTGTAACTCTTGCTGCCGGAATGGCAACTCAGGGCATGATTGTATATTGTAATATCTATTCGACTTTTTTACAGCGTGCCTACGATCAGGTTATTCATGATGTTGCGCTACAGGATTTACCAGTTATTTTTTGTCTGGACAGAGCCGGTTTGGTTGGTGAAGATGGCGCGACGCATCACGGTGTTTTTGATATTGCTTATTTAAGATCGATTCCGAATATGATTATTTATGCACCAATTAATGAAATTGCGCTGCAAAACATTTTATATTCGGTTCAATTTGGGTTAAAACATCCTATTGCGATTCGATATCCGCGAGGTCGTGGCGTTATTTCGAATTGGGAAGTAGAAAATTTCGGACAATACGAAGATATTAAAATTGGTGAAGGAAGCTGCTTAAAAAGCGGAACTCACACGGCTGTTTTATCAACGGGAACAATTGGTAATAATGTGATTACGGCATTAAATGAATCCGGCAATCCAAAAACAATTGCCCATTATGATTTTCCTTTTGTTAAACCGCTAGATACTAATTTATTACATTACATCTTTAAGACTTTTAAAACTATTATTACTATTGAAGACGGCGTTGTAAATGGCGGTTTTGGAAGCGCAATTTTAGAATTTGCAGCTGCTAATAATTACACTTCTAAGATACAAATTTTAGGCATTCCTGACGTATTTATCGAGCACGGAACTGTCTTACAATTACAACAATTGTGCAAAATTGACGTTAAAAGTTTGGCAAATCTTTTTTCAAACCATTCAAAATAATTATTTTGCACAACCAAAAAAAAACAAAAGTTAACCTAATGAAATTATTTCGATTCACCATCTTATTATTCCTTTTTAGTTTTTCAATTACGACATCTGCTCAGATTATTCGAACAACCTTAGATCCTGCTCAATTACCTAAAATTCCATCAAACTGGACAAAGAAAAACCAAGTTGGTTTTGATATTTCAGAAATTGCATTTGTAAACTGGAGCGCCGGGGGAACAAGTTCTATTTCCGGGTTATTTAAAGGTGAATTTGGAAGAACTTACGCAAAAGGAAATCATAAATGGGTTAACGAACTTATTGTAAAATATGGTTTAAATAAACAGGATGGTACAGAATTGAGAAAAACCGACGATGCTTTCCAGCTCAACTCAACTTACGGATTTAGAAAAGATACGGTTTCAAATTGGTATTATTCGGCTAAATTTAATTTCAATACGCAATTTACAGACGGATATAATTATCCAAATAGAGATATTGCGATCTCCAGACCATTTGCACCGGCTTATATCTTTTTAGGAGCAGGAGCTGAAAACTCAAATAAGCAAAAAAACAGAACATTTTATTTCTCTCCTGTTACGTTAAAAACAACTTTGGTATTAGACCAATATTTAGCCAATCAGGGATCTTTTGGTGTTAAAAAAGCGGTTTATATGACTGATCCTAATGATCCGACAAGTCAAATTTTAGTTGAAGAAGGGCAAAAAGTAAAAGCCGAATTTGGTATTTTAATGACCGCATATTCGAAAAGCGAAATCTACAAAAACGTTTTCTACGAAAACAGACTAAGTTTATATACTGATTATTTAAACAAATTTGGTAATGTCGATGTTGATTATGATACTCGTTTAGATCTTGTAGTTAACGCTTATGTAAAAGCAAATATTGGTATTCATTTGGTTTATGATGATGATATTAAAACCAAAAAAGATGTTGTAGACCCAACAACGGGAACAACATCTCAGGTTAATGACGGTCCAAGAGCGCAATTAAGACAAGTTTTGGGCGTGGGTCTTGTATATGCTTTTCAATAATTAATTATTCTTTCTTCCGTTAATGGTTTCGAATAATTCGAGTGCATTTCCATCTGTTAAAAGAGAAACAAAATGACAAATATGAAGCAAACGTTCGTATAAGTTCGTTTTGTCTAAATGATGTTTTTCCGGCAGCATTTTCAAAATTAGATTATCATAATTCGATGCTTTTCCTTCATATTTGTTATTAAAAGCGGTTATAAACTTATCCAGCAATGTTTGAATAATTTGATAACCAACAATTTCTTTCTCGATAACTTCGCGGCTTTGATAGATTTTTTCAACACTTAAATTGATAATATCGTTCATTTGTGCCTTGTATTTGCTTTTATCTGTTAAAGCAAAAGGAAATTTTCCTTCCAGAATTGCTTCTTCATTTTCAATAAAAACATCTACGGCGTCGTTTATTAAAGATCCAATTGCGAGCGCACGTAAGTAACTGATACGATCTTCTTTGGTTTCGAGCATTTTATATTTTGAAACGCCAATATTGTCTTTTACAAGTTTTATTAAATATTCAAGAGCAAAATCTTCAGAAACCAAACCTAAGTTTATTCCGTCTTCAAAATCTATAATCGTGTAGCAAATATCATCTGCAGCTTCTACCAAATATGCCAAAGGATGTCTTTCAAAACCAATATCATCTCCCTCTTTATTGGCGATCATTCCCATATCCTGCGCTACTTCTTCAAAAAATGATTTATCTGTCTGGAAAAAACCGTATTTTTTATCAGCAATATTTGAGGTTGGTTTTTTAGGTAAACTTTCTTTTGGATATTTCATAAAAGCGCCTAAAGTGGCGTATGAAATTCTCAATCCGCCTTCGATTCCCGGGCGACTTGCGGTAAGTACCGAAAATCCATTTGCATTTCCTTCAAAATCAATTAAATCCTGCCATTGTTTTGCGGTTAATCTATCCTTATACTTTAAACCGTTTCCTATCGAAAAATATTCACCAATTGCTTTTTCGCCAGAATGTCCAAAAGGCGGATTTCCAATATCGTGTGCCAAAGACGCCGCAGCGACAATAGCACCAAAATCATTCATATGATAACCATGAACTTCTTTTAAATACGGATATTTTTCGATGATTTTTTTCCAACCAAACGACCTAAAGACCTTCCTACAACCGAAACTTCTAAACTGTGCGTCAATCTCGTATGCACAAAATCTGTTTTTGAAAGCGGAATTACCTGTGTTTTATCCTGCAAAGATCTAAAAGCAGCCGAAAATATGATTCGGTCATAATCTACTTCAAAACCCAATCGTGTATCGTCTTGTTCTACACGTAATCTTTTGCTAGTGTCGCCTTGGCGTTTAAGTGATAAAAGTTGTTCCCAGTTCATTTTTCAATTTTATATTTCAGATTGATGATTTTAGATTGATCTATCTAAACCTCAAAAATACATTTTATTTTAGGATAATATTGAATAAAATAGACTGTAGATTAATTTGATTAAATGTTTTGTTCGCTGCGAAATCTTACCATCCGGCATAAAGAAATCATTATAATCTGTGCAATCTGTGGCAAAATATTAAAACTCTAATGCTGTACTGTGTTTAATTTCTCCCATTACAAAAATACTGTTCGTATTCCCGATGTTTTCTATAGTTGATAATTTATTCATGACAAAATCCTGATAACTAGCCATATCCTGAACCAGAATCTTGAGCATAAAATCATAATCGCCGGCAATGTTATAACATTCTATAATTTCTGGAAGCGCAACGATATCTTTTACAAAATTGCTGCCTACATTTTTTGCATGTTCTTTTAAGCGAACATTACAGAAAACGGTCATACCGCGATTCATTTTTTTCTTGTCTAATAATGCCACATATTTTGTGATATATCCGTCGCGTTCCAGCCTTTTTATTCGTTCGTAAACAGGCGTAACCGTCAGAAATAATTTACTGGCAAGGTCTTTTGTATTGATATTTGAGTTTTCCTGAAGGTGTTTCAGGATCAATAAATCGGTTTTATCTAAGTTTTCCATAGTAATTTTTACGGCTAAAGTTCTTTTAAACAGATTTTACCAGTAATATAATCTTCTAAAAATTCATTCTGTAAGACATTTTACTGAAATAATACCCAAATATAAGTTATAAAATCTAATACAATAAATTTGTTCAGTAAAAAATACTGAAACAAAAATGAAAACAAATAATTTAGGTTACCCACGAATAGGCAGCAATCGAGAATTAAAAAAAGCAAGTGAATTATACTGGGCTGGAAAAATTTCGGCCGCAGAACTTATTCAAACCGGAAAAGACATTCGCCAAACAAACTGGAAATTGCAAGCTGAGGCAGGAATTGATTTGATTCCGTCTAATGATTTTTCTTTTTACGATCAGGTGCTTGATTTAACGCTGACTTTGGGCGCGATTCCGGAGCGTTATCACGAATTTGCAAAAACCAATTCTTCTATCGATTTGTATTTTGCAATGGCAAGAGGCGCGCAAAAAAACGGGCAGGATGTTGTAGCCATGGAAATGACGAAATGGTTTGATACCAATTACCATTATATTGTTCCTGAATTTACAAAAAACCAAAAATTTGAATTGTTTTCAGAAAAAATAATCAATGAATTTAAAGAAGCTAAAGATTTAGGAATTGCTACAAAACCAGTTTTAATTGGACCAATTTCGTATTTACTTTTAGGAAAAGAAAAAGAAGAAGGTTTTCACCGAATTGATCTTGTCGATAAATTGCTTCCGGTTTACTTCGAAGTTTTCGAAAAATTACAAACCCAAAATGTTGAATATATTCAGCTTGACGAACCTTTCTTAGCTTTAAATTTAACAGATAAAGAGCGCATCATTTTTACAGAAGTTTATAATGAAATTAATATTCGTTTTCCCAAAATAAAAATTATTCTGGCTAATTATTTTGATTGTTTCGGCGAAAATTTAGTAACGGCATTAGCTTTGCCCGTTGATACTTTTCATTTAGATTTAGTGCGTTGTCCGTTGCAATTGGATGATATTTTAGAATCAGGAAAATTAAACGCAACCGTAAATCTTTCACTTGGCGTTGTTGACGGAAGAAATATCTGGAAAAATGATTTCAAAAATTCTTTAGAATTAATCAAAAAAGCAACCGATGCTTTGGGAGAAAACAGAATTTTGGTTGGACCTTCGTGTTCTTTAATTCATAGTCCTTGCGATCTGGATTTAGAAACAAATGATGAAACGCTTACACCGGAAATTAAACAATGGCTGGCTTTTGCAAAACAAAAAATCAACGAAATTGTACTTTTAAAACAATTTGCTTCGAACGAAGTTGATGTTCAAAAATCAGAAGATTTCAAACAAAATAACATCGCAAATGAAAACCGAAAAACTTCAAAATTAATTCATAATAATGAAGTTAAATCGCGTGTTGCCAATATTACAGCTTCAGACGATAAACGTAAAAGCACTTTCGCTATCAGAAGAAAAAGTCAAATTGATGCTTTAAATCTTCCTTTATTTCCAACCACAACAATTGGTTCTTTCCCTCAAACGGCTGAAGTGAGAAGCTGGAGAGCGAAGTTTAAAAAAGGAGAATTAACTACCGAACAATACAATGATTTAATCGAAAAAGAAACCGAAGCTACAATTCGTTTTCAGGAAGAAACCGGCATTGACGTTTTGGTTCATGGTGAGTTTGAACGTAACGATATGGTGGAATATTTTGGCGAACAATTAGACGGTTTTACCTTTACTAAAAACGGCTGGGTTCAAAGCTACGGAAGCCGCTGCGTAAAACCTCCTGTTATTTACGGTGATGTTTCAAGACCAAACCCAATGACGGTAAAATGGTCGAAATATGCGCAATCTCTAACGCCAAAATGGGTAAAAGGAATGTTGACCGGACCTGTAACTATTTTGCAATGGTCGTTTGTTCGTAACGATCAGCCTCGTTCTCAAACTTGTACGCAAATTGCATTGGCGATTCGTGATGAAGTGGTTGACCTGGAAAAAGCGGGAATCAAAATTATTCAAATTGATGAACCTGCCATTCGCGAAGGTTTGCCTTTGAGAAAAGAAGAATGGGCAAAATATTTGCACTGGGCAGTAAAAGCATTCCGAATTTCGGCAAGCGGTGTTAAAGATGACACTCAAATTCATACACATATGTGTTACAGCGAATTTAATGACATTATTGAAAATATTGCCGATATGGATGCCGATGTAATCACTATAGAATGTTCGCGTTCGCAAATGGAACTTTTAGATGCTTTTGCCAACTTTAAATATCCAAACGAAATTGGTCCGGGAGTTTATGACATTCACTCACCGCGTGTGCCATCAAGTGCCGAAATGGTGAGATTGCTTGAAAAAGCTTCGGCAGTAATTCCTGTAGATCAATTATGGGTAAATCCAGATTGTGGTTTAAAAACGCGTCATTGGGATGAAACCAAAAAAGCTTTAATCGAAATGGTTGCCGCAGCTCAGGAAATGAGAGCAGCCGTTGAAAATCCGGTTAATTAATACTTTTATTTTAATATATTTTTGTTTTTTAGTGTCAACAAGTGAGGTCGAAATTCTTGTAGTTATGAATTAGCTTCGACTTCACTTATGTTGATATTATTTTTGTAAATCTGTAATAAACATTTGATTGATTTCAGTTAACATTTCAAATTCATCCAAAGGAAACATTTCGACCACCATTTCCAGAATAAGGCTCACATTAATAGGCTGAATTTTATTTACTTCCACCATTTTATGTACATCTTGATCTACTGCCAAAGCACACATTTTTAAGATATTCACAATGAAATAACCCAACTCATTATATTCCAGATTTTTTATTCCTGCCAAATAAAATTCTGATTTATCGTTAAGAGGTTTTGAAGGATTAAAATACGAAGAAATTAATTTTCTAAGATTCTCTAATTTTTTAATTTCATCTGTCTCCATAATTGCATCTGTTTTAATTTGTTGTTATAATAAAAATCTTACTTTTGTAAAAAGACTGCAATTAAGCAATAGATAACACGATAATGAAATATTAAGAGTTGTATCTCACAACTAAATTGTATTTTACCAAAACAGAAAAATTTTAAAGAATTTTAAATATCTTTGAATTATGACTACAGAATTAAAACCAAAACATATTGGCAGAAATATAAGCCGAATCAGAGAGCTTCGAGGTATGAAACAAGAAGCGCTTGCGATTGCAATTGGTGTAAGCCAGCAATATGTTTCTAATATTGAAGCAAGCGAAAGTATTGATGAAGAAAGATTAATTACAATTGCTGAAGCTTTAGGCGTTACCGCTGAAGGAATTAAAAATTATAGTGACGAAAATGTATTGAATGTCATTAATAATACATTTAATGATACCTCGACTCTAAATGCTATTAATATACAACCAACTTTCAATCCTTTAGATAAGTTAGTAGAAGCTTACGATGAAAACAAAAAACTCTACGAACGTTTGTTACAATCTGAAAAAGATAAAATCGAATATTTAGAAAAATTACTGGAAAAGAAATAAGCTTTCTAAAAACATATTAATTCTTAAAAAAAGAGTTTTACACATACGAGTGGTCGGAAGAAATTCCGACCATTTTTGTTTTAAAAACTTTTGAAGAGTCGCTTCGATAAATTACCATTATTGTTATAAAAAACCCTCTTAATTTCAGTATAAATTTTCTTTTATCTGTTTTATTAACAGATTGTTTGCCTTTTTATAAATTCTAATTAACATTTTTACAGCTTTTGCATTAATTTATAATATAAATATTACAATTTATTTATAAAAAATTGTAACATTATAGTAAAAAACCCACTAATGAAGTAAAAGAATATTATGGAATCTCAATTAAGGCGACTAAAAAAGAACTGGAAAAACAAAAAATATTTAAAGTATAATATAGAATTTTCTGAATTATCTAACTTCTTAAACCTGAAATCTAAATCAATTTTAAAAAGAATCCTTTTAGTAAATATTTTAGAATTTTGTCTTTCAATAGTATCAATTATTATTATAAATCAAAAAAATATAAGCCAAAATAACAGCATATTAACATACACTAATTATTTATATTATTTCATTTTCATTTACTTTTTCATTCGGTTTTTTATTAATTTAAAAAAAATAGATTTGACCTTAAATTTGAAGGATCTATCTGAAATAATACTAAAAACTAGAAAATCCGTTTATAATTATATTTGCTTAAATATTATATTATTTAATTTGAATGTAATTATTCTTTTTTATCAATATCTCTGCAGTTCGCAAGTAGATATTAATAGATATTTAGCAGATAATTTGATCCTTTATCAGATTTTTATTTTCATATTAATCGCCATTTTATCTACTATTATTTCATTTTTTATTTGGCTAATTTATAAAGCCTTTTATCTAAAAATGATAGATCGATTACATCAAAATTTACAAGACCTTAATGATTAACAAATAGATTAAGACTGATTCTGTTTTAAAACTTTAATAAAAGCTCATAAAAAGAGTTTATTCTTTTGAGTTTTTATTAAAGTTTTTTAATTGTTCTATCATCTCATCCTTATCTTTTAATCTGCCTTCATATAAAGCCTCAATTTTTTTTACCTTTTCTTTATACTCGACATGAAATTTTTCAAAAGACAAATTATCTGATAATAAATCACGTTTATCACTAATATTTTTCTTCCCTATTATGCCCTTAAAAAAACTTTCAGGTGTTATATCAAAGATTATTAAAATATCTTCTAAGTATTTACCCCAAGTAAATGTATTACCCGACTCCAAACGTGAATATGCAGAAAAATCTATATTAAGTCTATCTGCCATGTCTTGTATAGACAATCCTCTTTCCAGACGGATTTTCTTTATTTTAATTACAATTTCTGTTTGCATTATATGTATACTTTTAAGCTAATATAGCAATAAATTATAAGAATAGTAATACATTTAATGCATAAGCAAATGCGAATTAAGCAAATAATATGCGATTTATACTACTTAATACCCTTGTAATAATATCAAATTTACAATATTCAAAAAGGCAATTGACGACTTCTTGAAAATTATTAATTTATAAAATTATATATCATGACAAAGGCTATTCTTGCAATGATGATCTGGATCGCAGAACAATGCGCTTAATTAAAATATAACAATCTATCTTATAAAAACATAAGATAGATTGTTATAAATTTCAGTTAGTAAATTAATGCTAGACAATTGAAAAATATAATTTCAAAAGAATCTTTATAAAACAAAAAAAAGCATTCGCCGCGGCGAATGCTTTTCTCAAATTGAATATATAATTTAAGATTAGAAATTTTTAGAAACCCCAATATTAAATGTTCTACCAAAATTAAAATCGAAGTTTTTGTATTCTGGTCCGTTGTTATCGTAGTTAATAGTTCCGTAGTTTAAACCACCAATATTAAAGTTTAAACCAAAACCTTTTTTCATGTCAATAAAAAGAGCTGGTGTTACACCCACATACATACCATCACCTTTAGCAGTTGTAGTAATTGGTCCTGTATACGTTTTGTCTTTTTCAGCCTGATAACCTAATCCTAATTCTGCAAAGAATGAAAAAGTTGGATTCAACGGCATTGTGTAACGTAAAAATGCACCTAATTTAGTTGTATTAAATCTATCTTCGTTAGCTCCTTGTTCTGTTTTAGAAGAACCAAAAGAAGCCTCAGCTCCAACTGTCCAGCTTTCGTGAAATTGGTAACCCACTTTAGGAGAAAAATCAAATTCATTGTTTTTTACTTCGTTATTACCAAGAGTTCTGGTTTCTGAAGAATAACCAATACTTCCACCAACTAAGACTGTCCCTTTTTGTGCATTTGCAAAGCTTACTACAGCTAATGCAGCAATAACTAACATTTTTTTCATTTTGTTTTTGTTTTAAATTTAATAACTCTTTAACAATAACGATGCCGTTACAGCCAAACGTTAAGTTTTTTTTATGATTTCTTAAAAAGTCAAAAATGTAGTAAACGAGCATATTTCTGTTTACTTTTGTAGCAAATAAATACTCATGTCGATAGAAGTAAACAACATATCAAAAAGTTACGGTACGCAAAAAGCGCTTAATGAAATTTCTTTTAAAATTGAGAAAGGAGAAATCGTAGGATTCTTAGGGCCAAACGGCGCTGGAAAATCTACTTTGATGAAAATTTTGACCACTTATTTACTTGCAGATAATGGCTCAGCCCTTGTAAATGGTCACGATGTCATGACAAACACAAAGGCAGTTCAACTTTCTATTGGCTATTTACCAGAACATAATCCGTTGTATTTGGATTTGTATGTTCGTGAGTATTTGGCTTTTAATGCCGATGTTTATCATGTTGACAAATCAAGAATTGAAGAAGTTATTCAACTGACAGGACTGACACCGGAAAGCCATAAAAAAATAAGTCAATTGTCTAAAGGATATCGCCAGCGTGTAGGACTTGCAAATGCTTTATTGCACAATCCGGATGTATTAATTCTGGATGAACCAACTACTGGTCTGGATCCGAATCAGTTAATGGAAATTCGAAATGTAATTAAGAATGTTGGAAAAGATAAAACGGTTTTTCTTTCCACACATATTATGCAGGAAGTTGAGGCTATTTGCGATCGTGTCATAATTATTGACAGAGGACAAATTGTAGCCGATAAAAAATTAGATCATTTAATTTCTGAAAATAAAGAACAAGTTATTGAAGTTGAATTTGATTATCAAATACAGGAACAGCTTTTGGCTAAACTTGAAAATATTACTTCATACAAAAATATCCACGATATGACCTGGGAATTAACTTTTGTTGCAGAGAAAGATATGCGTCCGGCTATCTTTGATTTTGCCAACGAAAACGGACTTAAAACATTACAATTAAATCAAAAAAATAAAAATCTGGAAGCTGTTTTTAGAGAAATTACTAAGTAGGTTACAGTTTACAGTCTCGGTCTCAGTCTCAGTTTACAGTCTCAGTTTACAGTCTCGGTTTAACAAAAAAGCCTGTTTATATTTAAACGGGCTTTTTTGTTGTATTCGGAAATGTTATTAAATCTTCAAATCCAAACAAACAGCTTTTATTTCTTCTATAACTATTTTAATATCATTTTCTGTCGTTCGCCAGTTTACAAACGAAGCCCTGATTCCTTTACGATTTCGATATACAGTTGGCGTCATAAACACTTTACCGCGATCGTTAAGCGCCGTAAAAAATTGAGCTATTTTTTCCTGATTATGATCTCCTTTTAAAGTAAAACAAACATTATTCAGTCGAATTGGTGCCATTAACTCAAAATTTCCATCTTCGATAAGTTCATTTCCAAAATGCAGCGCCATCGAAACACTGTTTTCTACAATATCCTTAAAACCATCTTTTCCATAAGCCAGTAAAGAAAACCAAACCGGTAAAGCTCTTAAACGTCTCGAATTTTCAGGCAGCACATTCAGGTAATTAAAATTCTCTAACGGATTTCCTAAATATGGCGCATTCGAATTCTGAAAGGTTTCTATTTGTAAACTTGCATGTTGTTTATTAATCAAATAAAAAGCACTTTCATAAGGCACATTCAACCATTTATGACAATCAATTGTAATACTGTCTGCGCCTTGCCAACCGTCAACAAAATGATTAAATTTATCCGAAACAGCAGCAAATCCGCCAAAAGCAGCATCAATGTGCCACCAGAAATTATATTTTTCTTTTAGTTTTGAAATAGCATTAAAATCATCAAAATCAGCTGTATTTACTGTTCCCGCACTTGAAATTAAGATAAAAGGTTTTCCATCTAAACTTTTGATATTATTTTCTAAATCAACCACATCAATTGCTTCACGATTGCCTTCAATTGTTTTAATTGTGGTGAAATTATTGCTTCCAATTCCTAACATTGCCAATGATTTTATCGACGAAGAATGTGGCGTTGCCGTTAGAATATTAATTGGTTCTGAAATTCCGTTTTTAGCAAAATCTTTTCCAAATTGTTTTCCAAACCATTGTCTGGCTACGCCTAAACAAGTGAAATTAGACATCGTTGCTCCGGTTACAAAACCTCCTAAAAAAGAATCCGGCAATTGTAATAATTGCAATAATAAATGGATGGTTTCAAATTCAATTAAAGCAGAAACTCCACCCTGAGCTTTTATAGCCTGTGTATTTTGATCATAAACCGAAGCCAGCCAATCGCCCACAATTGAAGCAGGAGTTGATCCTCCGGTAACAAATCCCCAATATCTCGGGCCGGCAGAAGCAACCATTAATGGTGCTAATCGTTCATTAAATTCCTTCAATGCTTCTATTGAACCTAAACCTAATTCGTTTAAACCGCGGGTTGGATCAATTGAATTTTTATTGGAAGTTGGAATATTTTCAAGCCTATTTAAAAAATCAATTCCCTGTTGTTTTGCTTTGTCAAGTATATTTTCAAAATCGTTTAAATCCTGTTGTAATAATGTATTCATTTTTTTTATTTTGAAGTAGATGTCAGTTCTATTTTACCATTTTGTTTTTTCAGAAAACCGCGAAACCATCATCGAACAAATTACATCGCCATTTGCGTTTAATAAAGTGGCAATTGGGTCAACAAGAGTTCCTAAAATCATGGCTACAGGCAAGGCTTGTTCCATTGGCAAACCGTAAACAGTTATCGCTAAAATTTCACCAATATAACCTCCGTTTGGAATTCCGCCTTCTACAATAGATACAATTACAGTAATGCCTAAAGCCAAAAGTATCGTTGAAGGTTCTGTAAAATCTTTTCCAAACATGGCAAACAAAACCGTAATTTTTAAAATAGATGACATGCTGGAACCGTCTTTGTGCAATGGTCCTCCAAGCGGAATAACCAGATTTCGTACATGTTTTGGAATTCCCATTTTCTCCGCCGCATCCAGATTTGCAGGAATCGTGGCAATGCTGCTGCAAGTTCCTACTGCCGTTAGTGAAGGTGTAATATTATTGCTCCAAAAAACAACAAAAGCACGTTTTCCTCCTGATATAAAAGCGTATATACTATAAAAAACAAAGAAATAAAAAATACAAGCTCCGTAATAAACGCCTAATGGTTTAGCGTATGCACCAAATAATTGAGGCCCGAAAACGCCAACCTGATAAGCAAAATAAGCGCCTAATCCTACGGGAGCTAATTTCATAATAATACCTAAAAGCTTTTTCATTACTTCATTTCCTGAATCTAAAAAGCTTCTAAAACTGCTTCCTTTTTCTCCGGATTGCAAACTTGCAAAACCAACTAAAAAAGAGAATATAATAAGCGCCAGCATGCTTTTTCTCGATAATAATTCGAAGAAATCATTTGCCGTAACTAATTTTGCAATTTGTGCACCAATACTTTCTGACTCAATAGTTTCCAATGGGATTTTAGATACAATAATACTTTGATGAATAGGGAAAATATAAACAGCGACAATCATTACAATTGCTGAAATCAGGATTGTTCCTAAAAAAACAGCCATCATGATAATAAAAAGCTTTCCGAGTTTTTCCGATTGTTCTAAATTGGCAACGGAAGAAGCAATCGTGAAAAAAATCAACGGAATAATTGCTGTAAAAAGTAAGTTTAGGAATATATCTCCCAGAGGCTTTATAACCTCAACTTTTTCCTTAAAAACTAATCCGAGAATACTTCCGATTATGATACCGCCAAGAAGTAATAGAATGCTGCTGTAGCTTTTTAGAAAATTGATCTTTTTAACTTCCATAAATTTAAAGTATTACGATTCAGAAATAGAAACTTGAAATAAAAATCAATTAAATTACTCAAAAAAAGAGTGCTAAAATTGGTTTGTCGGTTTTTTTAATGCCACAGATTAAAAGATTATAAATGATTTTTTAATTTGTGATAATCTTTTAATCTGTGGCAAAAAATATTTACTAATAGATTTAATCTTGCTAGTCTCTTTTTAAAACCAAAGTAGTAAAATCTCTATCGACCAATTCTCCGGTTCTAGTTTTTACTTTTTCGGTTAAAGTCTCTTTTTTGATGATTTTGAAAGTCGTTTTTTGAACTAAATTTTCAGCCTTTTCAGTGCTGTAAAGTTCAAATTCGTATTGTGTAAAAGGAAGTTGTTTCATAAAACTTTCTTCGGCAAATGTTAAACAAAAGATACCTTTTTGTTTTAAAACTCTGTCTATTTCTGAAAGTAATTTTTCAGGTTCAAGCCAGAAATAAATGGTGTTTACGGTAAATATTTTATCAAAAAAATTGTCTTGAAACGGAATCTTATTTCCATCATATAATGTAAAGAAAGCTTGTTTTTGAGAGACAAAATTTCTATTAATCCGGCGTGCTTCCTGAAACATTAATTCAGACATTTCAAGTCCGTAATATTTAATGTTTTCAGCCTGTTCGAAAATAAATTCTACGTGTCCCGAGTTTCCGTGACCTAATTCTAAAATTGTATTTCCTGATTCTATATGTAGATTTTGAATCGAATGACGCGTCATGTTGATGTTAGTTTCATGCATCATGTTTGCCATTTCAATTCCTTTTTCTCCCGTTGGATTTTTAAGCTGAGAAGCTATCGCTTGTAATTCTTCTTTTTTCATAAACTTAAATTTAAATTCCAAGCTGTTTGTCCTTGCGAGGAACGAAGCAACCACACTAATAATTATCCATCAGGTTTGTCATTGCGAGGAACGAAGCAACCACACTAACAAAAACACAAAGAATATGCAGCGTGAGATTGCTTCGTTCCTCGCAAGGACAATATTACGCTTAAAAAACCTGACTCGCTATCTGGCGAATATTCTCAGATTTCCCCATTGAATAATAATGCAACACAGGAACTCCGGCAGCTTTTAATTCCAACGATTGTTGAATTGCCCATTCGATTCCCACTTGTTTGATTTCTGCATTATTCTTGCATTTATCTACTGCATCAATTAAATCTTCCGGTAAATCAATTCTGAAAATCTGTGGCAAAATTTGCAAATGCCTTTGAACAGCAATTGGTTTAATTCCGGGGATAATAGGAATTGTGATTCCCATTTCTCTTGCTTTTTCTACAAATTTAAAATATTTAGCATTGTCAAAAAACATTTGTGTAACCACATAATCTGCTCCGGCATCTACTTTTTCTTTCAGTCTTTTTAAATCAGATTGTAAAGAAGGAGATTCTAAATGTTTCTCCGGATAACCTGCAACGCCAATACAAAAATCTGCTTTATTATCGATATCCATTACTTCATGCAGGTATTTTCCGCAGTTTAAATTGTTGATTTGTCGTACCAAATCAATAGCAAAATGATTACCGCCTGGTTTAGGAACAAAAGATTGTTCGTCTTTCATGGCATCACCACGAAGTGCCATTACATTAGTAATTCCTAAATATTGACAATCTACCAGCATGTATTCTGTTTCTTCCTGCGTAAATCCACCGCAAAGCAAATGCGGTACGGTATCAACATTATATTTATGTTTTATAGAAGCGCAAATTCCAAGTGTCCCAGGACGCATACGAGTTAACTTTTTATCTAAAAGTCCGTTTCCTTTATCAATATAAATATACTCTTCGCGAGAAGTCGTTACATCAATAAACGGCGGTTTAAACTCCATTAACGGATCAATATTATCGTATAATTCCTGAATGCTTTTTCCTTTTTGAGGCGGAATAAGTTCAAATGAGAATAATGTATTTCCTTTGGCGTTTTCTATATGTTCTGTTACTTTCATTATAAGTCTTAAAGTTTGAATGTCGAAAGTCGAAAGTCGCGTCTTTTTGAGACTTTATGACTTTTGACTTTATGACTATTTTTAGTCTGCTATATTAGGGTTTAACCATTTGCTTGCGTATTCAGTTGAGACGTTACGTCGTTTGGCGTAATCTACTACCTGATCTTCTTTTATTTTTCCGAGTCCGAAGTATTTACTTTTTGGATTCCCGAAGTAATATCCGGAAACAGATGATGCCGGCCACATTGCCATACTTTCCGTCAAGGTTACTCCAATTTCGTCTGCGACATTTAAGAGTTTCCAGATTGTTGGTTTCTCCAAGTGATCTGGACAAGCCGGATAACCTGGCGCAGGACGAATTCCTTTGTAATTTTCTTCGATCAAATCTTCTGTCGAAAGTGATTCTTCAGCATCATAACCCCAGAAATCCTGACGTACTTTTTCGTGTAAATATTCGGCGAAAGCCTCAGCAAAACGATCTGCTAATGCTTTTACCATAATCGAATTATAATCGTCAAGATCTTTTTCGAATTCGGCTGCCCATTCGTCTACACCAAAACCGGTTGTTACACAAAATGCTCCTATATAATCTGTAATTCCTGAATCCTTTGGCAAGATAAAGTCAGATAAAGCGATGTTTGGTGCTCCTTTTGTTTTTTGTGATTGCTGACGAAGTGTCAAGAATTTCTCCAGAACTTTTCCGTTTTCATCACGCAATTCGATATCGTCGTCATCAATTTGATTCGCAGGGAAAATTCCGTAAATACCTTTTGCCGTTAGTTTTTTCTCTGCCAAAATCACTTTCAGCATTTCCTGAGCATCTGCAAAAACCGAAGTTGCCTGTTCTCCCACAACCTCATCCGTCAAGATTGCCGGATATTTTCCGAACAATTCCCATGTTCTAAAAAATGGTGTCCAGTCGATATACGGAACCAAAACATCAAGATCAACTTCAATGATTTGTTTGCCAATTACTTTTGGTTTGGTTGGCGTATATTCATCCCAATCCAATTGTAGTTTATTTTTACGCGCTTGCTCAATCGTCAGGAAGTTTTTATCTCTTGAACGATTCAAAAACGTTTCTCTAAACGCATCATATTCTGCACGAATATCGCTTGCATATATTTTGCGATTGTGATCTAACAGGTTTCCTGCCACGGTAACAGCTCTCGAAGCATCGTTTACGTGAATTACAGTTTCTCTGTATTGCGGGGCGATTTTCACGGCTGTATGCGCACGCGAAGTCGTTGCTCCACCAATCATAATCGGAATTTTAATTCCTTGTTTGTCCAGTTCTTTAGCCAAATAAACCATTTCGTCAAGCGAAGGTGTGATCAGTCCGCTTAAACCAATAATGTCGACATTGTGCTCTATCGCCGCCGCAATAATTTTTTCCGGAGGCACCATAACACCAAGATCTACAATCTCATAGTTATTACAAGCCAAAACCACCGAAACAATATTTTTACCAATATCGTGAACGTCACCTTTTACGGTTGCCATCAATATTTTTCCGTTTCCTTGTTTGTCTCCGGCTTGTTTGCTTGCTTCAATATATGGCAATAAATACGCAACGGCTTTTTTCATTACACGTGCCGATTTTACTACCTGAGGCAAGAACATTTTTCCACTTCCAAATAAATCTCCAACGACATTCATTCCCGTCATCAAATTGATTTCGATAACTTCAATAGGTTTTACAGCGGCAAGACGTGCTTCTTCAACATCTTCTTCAATAAAAGCATCAACTCCTTTTACTAATGAATGCGTTATTCGTTCCTGAACCGTTCCTAAACGCCATTCCTGAATCGCTTTTTCATCGGTTTTTACATCTCCTTTTACATTCTCAGCAAAATCCAAAAGTCGTTCAGTTGCATCGTCACGTCTGTTTAAGATTACGTCTTCAACGTGTTCTAATAAATCTTTTGGAATATCATCATAAATCGAAAGCATCTCCGGATTTACGATTCCCATTGTCATGCCGTTTTGAATCGCGTGATATAAAAACACCGAGTGCATCGCTTCACGAACCGTATCGTTTCCTCTAAAAGAGAACGAAACATTACTTACTCCACCACTAATATGTGCGTGCGGCAAGTTTTCACGAACCCATTTTGTACCTCTAAAAAAGTCCAAAGCATTCAGGCGATGTTCTTCCATTCCGGTTGCAACTGGAAAAATATTCAAATCGAAAATAATATCCTGTGGAGGAAAACCAACTTTATCAACTAAAATATCATACGAACGCTGGCAGATTTCGACTCTACGCTCAAAATTATCCGCCTGACCTACTTCGTCAAAAGCCATAATAATAGCCGCAGCTCCGTAACGTTTGATTAATTTAGCATGGTGAATAAAGGCTTCTTCGCCTTCTTTTAACGAAATCGAGTTTACAACGCTTTTTCCTTGTACTACTTTTAGACCTGCTTCAATGATTTCCCATTTCGAACTGTCGATCATAATCGGCACTCTCGAAATATCCGGTTCAGATGCAATTAAATTCAAAAATTTTGTCATTGCCTGAACACCATCAAGCATTCCTTCATCCATATTAATATCGATGATCTGTGCTCCTCCTTCTACTTGTTGTCTTGCAATATCAAGCGCCTCGTCATACTTCTCTTCCTTGATCAGGCGAAGGAATTTTCTTGAACCTGTTACATTCGTACGCTCGCCAATGTTTACAAAAACACTTTCTGGCGTAATAATCAACGGTTCTAATCCTGCCAATACAAGGTCTTTTCTTTTTTCTGCCATTTTTTTTCAATTTTCAACGGAATAAATTCCATTGCTACAATATGTTTCGTTCCTCTGGAACTTTTAGTTCAACGTCTTGCTTGTCTTTGCGAGGAACGAAGCAATCTCATTCTAATATTTCGAATCCTAAAAGGTTTTTCTATTTTATTTTGGGCGTGTTCGCCGCGGCGAATCGGGCTATTCGTTTCTAGTCCTCGCACTTCCTTCGTCAGGCTGTGGGCTATCCACTTCTATCCCTCACGCAAATTCGGTTTCAAAAGACATTTTATGTTTTCACGATTTCAATTATCGTTATTCAAATCTTTAAACCTATCATTTATGCCGTTCCTACGGAACTTGTTTTGCGTCTACTTTCTTTCAACGGAATAAATTCCGTTGCTACAATATATTTCGTTTCTCCGGAACTTTTATTCTCAATTCAACATGCAAGGTTTTGAAAACCTTGTAGGTTTAGTTTTTTTCGCCTACAAATTCACACCTACAAGGTTTCGTCCCGAAGCTTCGGGATTGCAGGAAACGCAAACGTTACGCAATAACCGGCGCTACTCTAGGCTTATAATCCTTCGCAACCTCAGCAATTAATCTAATATGATCCGGAGTTGTTCCGCAACAACCGCCAATGATGTTGATTAAATTATCGTCTAAATATTCCTTGATGAATGCCTGAGTTTGTTCCGGTGTTTCATCATATTGTCCGAATGCGTTTGGTAATCCTGCATTTGGATGTGCCGAAACATTAAAACTCGTGTGTTGTGCTAATGTTTTCAAGTATGGTTTCAACAAATCGGCTCCAAGAGCGCAATTGAATCCTACGCTTAATAACGGAATATGTGATACTGAAATCAAAAACGCTTCAACCGTTTGCCCAGAAAGTGTTCTTCCAGAGGCATCTGTAATCGTTCCTGAAACCATGATCGGAATATCGATATTACGGTCGTCTTTTACTTCTTCGATTGCAAAAAGTGCTGCTTTGGCATTTAAAGTATCGAAGATTGTTTCTACCAAAAGTAAATCGCAACCGCCATCCATTAAGGCTTCTACTTGTTGTTTGTAAGCAATTCGTAAATCATCAAACGTTACAGCTCTGTAACCCGGATCGTTTACATCTGGTGACATACTTGCAGTTCTGTTTGTTGGTCCAATTGAACCTGCTACAAAACGTGGTTTGTCCGGATTTTTGGCTGTAAATTCATCGGCTACTTCTCGGGCAAGTTTAGCCGATTCGTAGTTTAATTCATAAACCAAATCTTCCAGAAAATAATCCGCCATACCGATTGTGGTTCCTGAAAAGGTGTTGGTTTCTACGATGTCTGCACCCGCTTCAAAATAAGCGGCGTGGACATCGCGGATTGCTTGTGGTTGTGTTATGGATAGTAAATCGTTGTTTCCTTTTAATGGATGCGGAAAATCTTTGAAACGCTCTCCACGAAAATCTTCTTCGGAGAAATTATAGCGCTGCAACATCGTTCCCATTGCTCCGTCAAGGATTAGGATATTTTTTTTAATTGCTTCCTGAATTGTTATTGACATATCTTTTGGCTTTTAGCTGCTAAGACGCTAAGGTTCTAAGTCGCTAAGTTTTTATTTAATTATAATTCTAACGTTTAGTAAACCTGACGGGTTTTAAAAACCTGTCAGGTTTAGCACGATATTTTGATTCACTTTAATTCCAAGAATTCACTATTGATGGCTCATTAGCCCCGATTGAAGTGGAAATCCTTTTACTTTTTGCTGTCAAAAAGTAAAAGATTGCAACGAAAAGCGGGAACGATTGACGGCAAAAATGCGCCAATGATTCGCTCATGATACCAAAGTGAATTCGGTAAAATTATATTGTAAGTTGTCAGGAAGAGTTTTGAGAAATACTTTTATGTATTTGTGTTATCTATCTTTAATACTAAGAATAGTATAAAGTAGAATGTAGCACCTTCTTTATGATAAAGGGTTGCTAAGGTTTCATTGGGTCTTTCCCTCCGCCTTTCGTGATAACTTTCAGTAATTTTAAGAACAGCGCAAAGGTATGAAATCACCTTACGATTTGCAAGTGTTTTTTTAGTTTATATTCCAAAGCTTCGGGACTAAGTCACTAAGGTTTAAGTTTAGAAATTTACTTTAATGTTTAGACTTTTGTTTTGTTCCTCTAAAATTGATTATTTCTATAATATTGGATTCTCTATTTATTCTATAAACCAAATAATTATTCTTATCTACAATAGCTTTATACAAAGATTCATTTTTGGCAGACTTTGGAAACTGTTCCGGATTAAGACTAATTTGATTAATAACTTGTTGAATTTTATGTTCTAAACTTAAAATTTCTTTTGCTGTCCATTTTTCCTCAAGATAATCAACAACTTTATTAAAACCATTTATAGCTTGAGAGGTCCAAATAAATTCTAATGCCATTTTGAAAATCTTTTCATAACATCTTCATGGCTTGTAAATTCACCTTTTTCGGCTTGATCTAGTCCAATTTGAATTTCGTTTTTCTCCGATTCTGATAACTCATCCAACCAATCTTTTTGATTTTCTTTCAGAATCGATTCCAGTTTTTCTAAAACACGCTCGTCTTCCACCTTAACCAACTCTTGAATAAATTGATATTTTCTAGCTTCTAAATCCATGATAATCAAAATTTATATATCACAAAGGTACAAATAAAAAAAGCTCAAACTATTTTACAAGTTTGAGCTCTATATATAAAATCTTAGCGTCTTAGTATCTTAGAACCTTAGCAACTTAGACAATCGCCTTAACAACCGCTTTTGGCGCTTCTTTACGAGTTCCGTCAAAACCGTCTACACCAGAAACTGTTGTATATTTAAGAACATATTTTTTACCCGGATTGATGATTTGGTACGCAGCCTGACACATCAAAGTCGCTTCGTGGAAACCACAAAGAATCAGTTTTAATTTTCCCGGATATGTGTTAACGTCTCCAATAGCAAAGATTCCCGGAATATTGGTTTGGTAATCTAATGCGTTGTTTACTTTAATGGCATTTTTCTCGATATCTAATCCCCAGTCTGCGATTGGTCCCAATTTTGGCGTTAATCCGAAAAGTGGAATAAAGAAATCAGTTTCGATCTTACGGTGTGCTCCGTTTTCTTCAATATCAAGTGATTCAACATGTTCAGCACCATTAATTCCAATTACTTCTGCAGGAGTAATTAATTTAATTTTTCCGGATGTTTTTAATTCCTGTACTTTTTCTACTGAATCTAAAGCGCCTCTAAATTCATTTCTACGGTGAATTAAGGTTACTTCAGAAGCTACATTCGACAAGAAAATACTCCAGTCTAATGCTGAATCTCCTCCTCCGGCAATTACAACTCTTTTATCTCTGAATTTCTCCGGATTTTTGATGAAGTATTTTACTCCTTTATCTTCATAAAACTCGATATCTTCAATAAGTGGTTTGCGAGGCTCAAAACTTCCTAAACCTCCAGCAATAGCAATAACCGGTGCGTGAAATTTAGTTCCTTTATTTGATGTTACAATGAAACTTCCGTCTTCTTGTTTTTCGATTGTTTCAGCGCGTTCTCCTAATGTATAACCTGGTTCAAATTGTTTAATTTGTTCTTGTAAGTTATCAATTAAATCTCCTGCTAAAACTTCTGGGAAACCAGGAATATCATAAATAGGTTTTTTTGGATATAACTCTGAAAGTTGTCCGCCTGCTTGTGGTAAAGCATCTAAAATATGACATTTTAATTTTAATAATCCTGCCTCGAAAACGGCAAATAAACCTGTTGGTCCTGCTCCAATTATAAGTATATCTGTTTTAATCATTATGGTATTTGTTTATAATCATTCTTAATAAGACAAAGGAACGAATAATTTATTCTAATTTCAATGATTTTTATCATTTCATTCCTTTGCGAATTTTTTTACTCTTTATTTTTTAATGATGCGGTGATTTCGTTCATCTTTTTAACCTTGTCTTCAAAATCGCCTTTCAATGTTTTCCTGTATTCATTGAGGTTTTCGACCATTTTATTGATATCCTCCGGAATTACTTCTTCAAAAAACTCTCTCAGTCTTTTGGCTGTTGTTGGAGATTTTCCATTGGTCGAAATGGCAATTTTTACATTTCCTTTTGTTACGATTCCGCCTAAATAATAATCACATAAATCAGGCGTATCGGCAATATTGCAAATCAAATAACGCTTTCGGGATAAATCATATACCTTTTTATTGACTTTTAAATCATCGGTACATGCGATTACCATGTTGCGTTTTTTGAGCATTTTCTTTTTAAACTTCGATTGTGTTAATGTAATCGAAGGATGATTTTCAGCCAGAATTTTAATCTCAAGATGAAAATCTTTTGCTACAACCTCAACATTAGCATTTGGGCTCGACTTTAATAAAAAAGAAAGCTTTTCTAAGCCAACATTTCCTCCGCCCACAATCAAAACATTCAGATTGTGAAGTTTTAAAAATATTGGATATAATTCATTTTGTTCCATTTTAATTTTTTTTCATCCAATCAAAATTAGATGATTTTTCATTACTATCGAACGATTTCTTTTGATAGAAATTCTTCGTAAAACCCCTTTAATTTATTGCTTTCGCGAACCACATTTCCGAGGACAATAATCGCTGGTGAACTTAACTTTTGCTGTTTTACAACTTCTAAAATCGAATCTACTGTTCCAACGCCTACTTTTTCATCCGCTGTTGTTCCGTTTTGAATAATCGCAACGGGTAAATCTCCTTTATCTTCTTTTTGAAACAAATCAATAATTTGAGGCAATTTGTGCATTCCCATCAAAATAACAACTGTCGCCGATGATTGTGCTGCCAAAGCCACATCTGAAGATAATTTCCTGTCAGAAGTTGTTCCTGTAATTGCCCAAAAGCTTTCTGAAACTCCTCTTTTAGTAATCGAAATTCCCTGACTTGCCGGAACTGCTACTACAGATGAGATTCCAGGAATTACAAACGTCTCGATTCCGAAGCTTTCTACAAATTCTATTTCTTCGCTTCCGCGTCCAAAAATAAATGGATCTCCACCTTTTAAACGCACAACATTTCCGTAAGTTAATGCATTATCAACAATCAGCTGATTAATTTGATCTTGCGTGTACGCGTGATTGCCTATTTTTTTTCCAACAAAAATTCGGATAGCATTTTTAGGAGCATGAGCCAATATTTCTTCATTAGCCAAGGCATCGTACAAAACCACATTAGCTTCAGCTAGTGCTTTTACGGCTTTCAGTGTAAGCAAATCGGGATCGCCCGGACCTGCTCCAACTAAAGTTACTTTGGGTTTGATATTAAGCATTTGCTAATTCTTGAGCTCTGTATTTTTCAATGGTATCAAAAAATGAAATTCCTTGTTGAATGTATGCTTTTGCAAATTCTTCAGTTGGTTCATTTTGATTGATTTGATATACCAATTCTCTGAATGTTGTTGGTAATTGAATTTTATCAGTTGCAATGAAAACAGTGTCAAATAAATCAACAATTCCTGCGTGATTATTTGTTTTTTCGTTTTCTGAAAGCAACAACGCTTTTGCACCGTTTACAAATCCTGCATAAGCATGATAAATTGCATCTGACCATTTATTTTCGTCGAATGATTCTTGTGCAAAAGTCAATTTATCTTTGGCTTCTAATAATAAAGTCGCTACTAAATCGATCACTACACCAGCACATTCCCCAACTCCAACTGCTTTTACGTAGTTATCTGCATTACCCCAATCTACGAAATCAGCTTCGGTTAAATTAGTTACGTCTGCGAAAGGTTTTAAAATTTCATAGAAATATTTCTCTCCTTTAAGATCGTAATAATTTAGGAATTTTTCTCCGTTTGCATTTTTATCAAAATCATTTAAAATAGTACGCAAAGCATCCGGTCCTCTACGGCTTGGAATTTTGATTACTTTATCTGCAAAACGTCCTGCACCGTTTCCTAATCTTCCTCCACCAAGTAAAACCTGCAAAGCCGGAGCCACTAATTTTCCTGAATTTATTGACATTCCCTGAAAACCAATTGCCGACATATTGTGTTGTCCGCAAGCGTTCATACAACCCGAAATTTTAATCTCAATTTCGCGATTGTTTAAATATTGAGGATATTCTGCATTTAAAACTTTTTCTAGTTCTTCTGCAATTCCGGTACTACTTGCAATCCCCAAATTGCAAGTATCAGTTCCCGGACATGCTGTAATATCTGCTGTAGAATTATATCCTAAATGCACAAAGTCCAACTTGGCTAATTCCTGATAAAAGAAGGGTAAATTCTCCTCTTTTACGTGACGTATTACAATATTTTGACGCAATGAAAAACGTAATTCATTTGCTGCATAATTTTTAATCAAAGCTGCTAATAATCTGGCTTTATCAGTATAAAAATCTCCTAATAAAACTTTGATCCCAATAGCATAATAACCTGCTTGTTTTTGAGCAATTACATTCGATTTTTTCCACGCTTCATAAGCCGCAGTATCTTCAATTGTAACTTCCGGAGCTTGCAATAATGGTTCAGCAATTGGTCCGTCAAAAGCAGTTGTGTCAATTTCGTAAGTTTCAAAAGCGATTGCTTTTTTTTCTTTTTCAACTAAATCAAGGAAAACATCTCTACCCATTTCTTTGATTAAGAATTTCATACGTGCTTTCATTCTTTTTGCACGTTCGCCATATCTGTCAAAAATACGGATGATTCCTTCTGCCGTTGGGATAATTTGATTCGCCGGAACAAACTCTGAAAGCAATTCAGCATGAGCCGGCTGCGAACCTAAACCTCCACCAAACATAATTTTGAATCCACGAACGCCATCAACAACTTTCGGAATAAATCCTAAATCGTGCAAATAACTCAAAGCGGTATCTTCATCTGAAGATGAGAACGAAATTTTGAATTTACGTCCCATTTCCTGACAAATTGGGTTTCTTAACAAATATTGAAATAAAGCATGTGCGTAAGGCGAAACATCAAATGGTTCGTTTACATCTACACCTGCCAATTCGCTTCCTGTAATGTTACGAACTGTGTTTCCACAAGCTTCACGCAACGTAACATCGTCTTTGGCCAAATTTGCCCAAAGTTCAGGAGTTCTGTCCAGACTTACGTAGTGAATTTGTATATCCTGACGCGTTGTAATGTGCAAACGCCCGGTAGAATATTCATCAGAAACTTTAGTAATACGCACCAATTGTTCGCTGGTTACTTTACCGTAAGGCAATTTAATACGAATCATTTGAACGCCTTCCTGACGTTGTCCGTAAATTCCACGCGCTAAACGAAGACTACGAAAACGCTCATCATCAATTTTTCCTCCACGGAATAAATGAATCTTTTTTTCTAAGTCGATAATCTCTTTCTGAACTATCGGATTTTCTATTTCTGTTCTAAAACTTTCCATTTTTTATTTCGCTTTAGGCTTTAAGCTGTACGCTCTAGGCTTTTTTAAACTTTGTGTTTTTTGCTCAAGGCTTATTGCTTAAAGCCTAATGCATTTATCGAATGAATCCTACTCCTGCTGTTGTGTTCGTTGCTGTATCAATTAAGATAAAAGCTCCGTTTGATTTATTGTCGTTATAGGCATCAAAATATAAAGGCTTGCTTAACTTGATGCTTACTTCTCCAATTTCGTTTATGGCTAATTGCGATGCTTCTTTCGTTCCGGAATAATCTGTTGAGATTGTATTTTTGATGCTTTCTACTTTTGCCAAAACTGAATTTGTGTTGTGTTGCACGATATATTTTGTACCTGCAACCAGTTTCTTGCTGTCCATCCAGCAAACTGTTGTGGTTATTTCTTTTTCAATTTTTGGAAGTTCTGATGATTTTACAATCATATCGCCTCTTGTTACATTGATATCATTTTCTAATTCAATTGTAATAGAAGAACCTGCAACGGCTTCATCATATTGTTTATCGAAAAAATGAATTTTTGATACTTTAGATTCTGTTAAAGAAGGCAAAACGGTTACAGCATCTCCAACTTTAATTGAGTTTCCGTATAATTTTCCGGCGTAACCTCTAAAATCATGATATTCTTCGGTCTTTGGGCGAATCACCGTCTGAACCGGAAAACGTGCTTTTCCTGTTTCAAAAACATCTGAAGAATGTAATCCTTCTAAGTGTTCTAACACCGTTTGACCTGTGTACCAAGGCATATCTTTAGATTGATCAACCACATTTCCGCCATTGATTGCACTCAACGGAATATAACTTACGTTTTGTTCCTTGAAAGTGCTTTTAGCATTTAATGCCTGAAAATCGGCTTTGATTTTATTGTAAACTTCTTCAGAATAATCAACTAAATCCATTTTGTTGATTGCTACAATTACCTCTTTTACTCTCAATAAATTATTGATAAAAAAGTGACGGTATGTTTGCTCAATTACTCCTTTTCTGGCATCAATTAGAATAATAGAAACCTGAGAAGTCGAAGCTCCTGTAACCATGTTTCTGGTATATTCTACGTGCCCCGGAGTATCGGCAATAATGTAACTTTTCTTTGCAGTCGAAAAATAAATATGCGCAACGTCAATCGTGATTCCTTGTTCTCTCTCTGCTACCAAACCATCAGTTGCCAATGAGAAATCCAGATAATCATATCCTTTTTGTTTGCTGCTTTTTTCGATTGCTTCTATTTTATCAGTCGTCAATGATTTTGTATCATACAATAATCTCCCGATCAAAGTACTTTTTCCGTCATCTACACTTCCTGCTGTTGCTATTTTTAAAACTTCCATTCTGTAATATTTGTTTCAGGTTTAAAGTTTCATGTTCTTTCGAAACTTATAAATCTGTATGTTTTTTTGAATTGTAATTTCTGTTGTTGATCTCTTACAATCAACTTCTAACATCTAACTTTTAACTTCTTACCAAAAATTAAAAATACCCTTGTTGCTTTCTCTTTTCCATTGCAGCTTCGGAGCGTTTGTCATCAATTCTGGCTCCTCTTTCTGAAATAGTTGAAGTTCTGATTTCTCCAACAACTTCCTGGATTGTTGCTGCATACGATTCAACAGCAGCGGTACAACTCATATCTCCAACGGTTCTGAAACGAACAATCCTTTCTTCGATTTGTTCGTCTTCTTCCTGATACACATAAGGAGAATGTGACCAGATTAAACCGTCTCTCAAAAAAACTTTTCTTTTATGTGAAAAATAGATTGACGGAATTTCGATGTGTTCTTTTTCGATATAACTCCAAACATCTAATTCTGTCCAGTTTGAAATTGGAAAAACACGAACGTTTTGACCATTCTCTATTTTTCCGTTCAAAATATCAAATAACTCCGGACGTTGATTTTTTTCATCCCATTGACCAAAGTCATCACGAACTGAAAAAATACGTTCCTTTGCTCTTGCTTTTTCTTCATCACGACGCGCTCCACCAATACAAGCATCAAACTTAAATTCTTCAATTGCATCTAAAAGTGTGATCGTTTGCAAGCTGTTTCTACTGGAATATTTTCCAGTTTCTTCAACTACTTTTCCTTCATCAATAGCATCCTGAACATTACGAACGATTAATTCTAATCCTAGTTCCTCAACCAATTTATCTCTGAAAGCAATTGTTTCAGGAAAATTATGTCCCGTATCAACATGCAAAAGAGGAAACGGAATCTTAGCAGGAAAAAATGCTTTTTGCGCTAAACGCACTAATGTTATAGAATCTTTTCCTCCAGAAAAAAGTAAAACAGGTTTGTCAAATTGCGAAATTACTTCTCTGAAAATGTATATCGCTTCACTCTCTAAAGCGTTTGTTTTTAATACTGAACTCATTGTGTTTTTTTGTTTCAAGTTTCAGGTTTTAGGTTTCAGGTTGTTCAACCTTGCCTAAAATCTTAAACTATCGTTATTCTGTTTTTTTGTTTGTTTTTTTTGTTCCTCATTCATCGGGTTAATCCCGAAGCCTCGGAATCTTGCTATCATCATCCATCGGGTTAATCCCGAAGCCTCGGGACGACGCTACAATATGAATCGTTCCTCCGGAACTTTAAATCTATTGTCTTGAATCTATATTCTTTATTCTATTCTCTTGCCTCTAGCTTCTAACTACTCTTTCTTAGCACTATGCAAACCACATTCCTTATGACTTGATTCCCACCACCATCTTCCGGCTCTTATATCTTCACCTGGGAAAATTGCTCTTGTACATGGCGCACATCCTATACTTACGAAACCTTGTTTGTGCAAAGCATTTTGAGGAACATTGTTTTCTGAAAGATAAGTTTCAACTTCTTCTAAAGTCCATTTTAATAACGGGTTAAATTTGATGATTTCGAAACCTCCGTCGTATTCAAACAAATTTAAATCTTGTCTGTTTTCTGATTGTTCTGCTCTTAAACCTGTTATCCAAACTGAATTTCCTGCTAAAGCTTTTCTCAACGGAACTACTTTTCGAATAAAACAGCATTCTTTTCTATTTTCTACCGATTCATAAAAACTGTTTGGGCCTTTTTGTTTCAGTAAACTTTCTACCGCTGTTGCTTCTGGAAAATAAACTTCTATTTGTTTTTTGTACTTTTTTAATGTTTTATGAAAAACATCATAAGTTTCCTGAAATAATCTTCCGGTATCTAATGTAAAAATGGTAATGTCCTGATTACTTTTTGCAATAAAATCTGTAATTACCTGATCTTCCTGACCAAAAGAAGTAGAAAAAGTTACTTTTCCCGGAAATTCCTTTGCTAAAAAAACTAATGTTTCATCCAGCGAAAGATCTTTTGTTATATCTAATAATGATTCTATAATTGGTGCACTCATATTCTCTTCCTCCCTAAAAAATCGATTACAATAATTTAGATAATGTTTTTAAACTCAATAATATAATTAAAATTCCAACTGCAATCATCATTGGTTTTCTTTTGATTTTATTTACCAGATAAGCTCCAAGTGGCGCGGCAATTACGCCTCCTAAAATCAAACCTATAATAACCTGCCAACCGTGAATTCCTCCAAAAAGCATAAAAGTGATTCCACTTGCAAATGAAATCGCAAACTCGGCTGCATTAACAGAACCAATTGTATATCTCGGATTTCTTCCTCTTCCTAACAATGTTGAAGTCACAATTGGACCCCAGCCACCGCCACCAACTGAATCCATAAATCCTCCAAAAACAGCCAAAAAGCTTAGTTTTTTAGTTTTCTTTTTTATAATTGTTTTTTTCAGCGCTTTTTTGATAATAATAACCGCCAAAATAATCATGTAAACTGCTATAAATGGCTTGATAATATCTCCATTAATAACATCTGCCAATAAATAAGCGCCCGTTATCGAACCTAAAACCCCTGGAATCAACAAATGTTTTACCAGTTTTTTATTGATATTCCCAAAGCGGTGATGAGAAAGTGCCGATGCTCCTGTTGTAAACATTTCAGATACGTGAACTGCTGTACTGCTTACAACCGGGGGAACTCCATAAGCCAATAAAAATGACGTTGAAGTTGCTCCATAACCCATTCCTAAAGTTCCGTCTACTAACTGAGCAAAAATTCCAATTAAGAAAAAAACTAAAAATTCCTGATTAAATCCCGAAACAAAACCATTCCACGAAAATTCAGCATAATGATTGTAGATTAAAGTACTTAACAATCCAATAAGTAAAACAACAGGTATTATAACCCATAATTTTTCTTTTATCGACGTGTCAGACTTAACATCAACGCTATTTATTTTCAGCTCTCTTTCCATATTTCTATGTCCCTTTTTGATTTAAAACCTATTACCCTATCGGCTTAGTAGATTACATTGCAAAAATACTACTTATTTCTAAATATCAAAACAATATTTTTATTTTTTTAATCCGCTAATAGCCTATTAATTATACTATAACGAGATATTTAAAACTTCTATACCTTTATTTAACAAATAAGATTATATTTTATCGTTTTGAAACAAAAAATATTTGGTTTATAAACAAGATTTCAAAGTCTACCATTTCCATAGGATAATTATAAAATTGTTATTACTTTTATGCCAAATTTTTTTTATGGATTTTCAGATTGGTCTTGTAGTTGCGGGTTTAGTAGTTGGTTTTGTGGTTGGTTTAACAGGCGTTGGCGGCGGTTCTTTAATGACTCCTATTTTATTGTGGTTTGGCATCCCTCCAACAACAGCAGTTGGTACTGATTTATTATATGCAGCTTTTACCAAAATGGGAGGCGTATTTGTACATCATAGAAAAGGCAATATAAACTGGTCTATTACCGGTTGGCTAACTTTAGGCAGCGTTCCGGCAGCTTTAGCTACTTTATGGATTTTAAATAGTATTAAAACAGATATCTCTACAATAAATGCTGTAATAAAATACAGTTTGGGCTGGGCATTACTTTTTACATCTGTAGCTATTTTGTTTAAGAAAAGATTACTGATATATTCTCAAAAACATGCCGGAGATAAATTTCATAGCGAGAGTCACACACAAAACATGTTAACTATCGGAATTGGAGTTTTGTTAGGCGCAACAGTAACTTTAACTTCTATTGGTGCCGGAGCTTTAGGCACGGTTACTTTGTTTTTTCTTTATCCGCTTTTACCAACGCCTCGTTTGGTTGGAACTGAAATTGCACACGCTGTTCCGTTAACTCTTGTTGCCGGAATTGGACATGCGTCTATGGGAAATCTGGATTTAGTTTTGTTAGGTCAATTATTAATGGGATCACTTCCGGGAATTTTTATAGGAAGTATGTTAAGTGGAAAAGTACCCGATTTATTTCTGAGAAACGCCATTGCTGTAATGCTTTTTATTGCCGGATATAAATTGATTTTTTAACCGAAAATTCAATTATTTTATAAACAAAAAGACCTTTTCATTTAAACGAAAAGGTCTTTTTTATTGTTTTTAAGAATTTGCTAAAATGCAATATCTGCCAATGAATTACTTTCTAATATTTTAAGTGTATTATCACGAACTTCTGTCATTAAACGTCTTGCTGCGCAGGTAGATTCATCATCGCAATCATCGCATCTTTCATAAAAATTATGACTCGCGCAAGGCAGCAATGCAATTGGACCTTCGAGAATACGATATACTTTGGCCATGCTGATATCTTTTGGATCTTTTATTAGGTAATAACCTCCGCCTTTTCCTTTTTTAGCACCAAGAAACCCGGAATTTCTGAGTAATAATAAAATACTTTCCAAAAATTTAATCGAAATATGTTCGCTTTTGGCAATTTCAGCAATTTGTACAGGATCGTTATTTTCACGTCTGGCTAAATAGGTAAGAGCTTTAATTCCGTATTTTGTTTTCTTTGAAAGCACGTATATAAATTTTAGATTGTTGAGTTAGATTTTAGATTTCTGATCCAAATCTACAAACTGTATGTTTTTCTGCAACAAAAATATGCTTTTTATATGAGAATAATAACAATATGGAATTTAAATTCTACCTTACCCATCAAATTACTTCGTAATTCTTATTTACGCTTCTATCTCCTGAACACCAATTAGTTTAAATTCATGAAATGTTTTCACTTCTTCATCTAAAGCTTTTTTATTCACTACATAAGTATCAGACATTGTATCATGCCAGCCTCTTCCTGAACTTCCTAAAAACGAAAGTCCATCAAAAGGAATTATTCTGCATAAGCTTCTTTTAAGAATAGTTCCAAAATCAGGTTTTTCACCATTTTCATCCACTACAATTGTACCTGTAATTAGCTTCGCCAAAGATCTTCCGAACAAACCTTCGGTAACGGTGTAATAAATGATTGTAAAAACAACAAAAAGAATTCTTCCTTCTAAATCACCAATGTTATCCATCCAGCTAATTAATCCATCGAATCCTAAAAGAGTTCCGAAAAATGCTAAAAAAACAGCTAAAAGAAAGATTAACGCTAAAACAAAAACATTATCCAAAAGATAATTAAGAAATCTTTGTCCGCCTGAAACTAATAATTTGTCATCAAGAATGTAAGTAGAGTTACTCATGTTTGGTTTGGTTTTAAGTTTATGATTATTAATAGTATTTAATTTTAATCCAAACAAAAATATACTTTTTAACCAAACAATTACAAAATAGAATAACGATTTTTAACAGTAATAGAATTACAGTCAAAAATCGTTATTTATAACTTGCTTTATAGATTTCTAACAATTTAAAATGAGAAATCTAAAGTCTAAAATTTATTTAAGAAAGCGCCTGATCTAAATCAGCGATAATATCTTTTACAGTCTCTAAACCTACAGAAACACGTACTAAACCTTCGGTAATTCCAACTGCAAGTTTTTCTTCAGCAGACAATTTACTATGTGTTGTTGATGCAGGATGCGTTACAATAGTTTTTACGTCTCCAATATTTGCAGAAAGTGAGCACAATTTAATTTTATCCAAAAATTTTCTTCCTGCTTCTATACCGCCTTTAATTTCAATTGCAATAATATTTCCTCCTAAAAGCATTTGTTTTTTGGCGATCTCATATTTTGGATGCGATTTTAAAAACGGATATTTCACGCTTTCTACATTAGGATGATTTTCTAAAAACTCAGCCACTTTTAATGCATTTTCACAATGTTTATCAACACGAACAGCCAGAGTTTCTAAACTTTTTGACAAAACCCATGCATTAAATGGTGACATTGCCGGTCCGGTATTTCTTGAAAACAAATATATTTTACGAATTAATTCAGCTTCTCCAACTGCAACTCCTCCTAAAACACGCCCTTGACCGTCAATTAATTTTGTTGCTGAATGAATTACCAAATGTGCACCATATTTAATAGGCTGCTGTATGTATGGCGTAGCGAAACAATTGTCTATTATTAATATCAAATTGTGCTTTTTTGCAATTTGACCCAACAATTCTAAATCAACAACATCAACACCAGGATTTGTTGGTGTTTCTGCGTATAAAATTTTTGTGTTTGGTTTGATAAAACTTTCTATTGTTTCCGGTTTATTGATATCAAAATAAGTTGTTTCAATATTCCATTTTGGAAAATACGTCATAAACAACGCGTGAGTAGATCCAAAAACGCTTCCGGCAGACACAATATGATCGCCTGAATCCAGTAATGCGGCAAAAGTAGAATATATAGCAGCCATTCCGGTTGCAAATGCATAACCTGCTTCGGCACCTTCCATAGCACAAACCTTATCTACAAACTCAGTTGTATTTGGGTTGCTAAAACGAGAATAAATGTTGCGTACTTTTTCTTCTGTAAAAGACGCTCTCATATCTTCTGCGTCTTCAAATACAAAACTTGATGATAAATACAATGGAGTTGAATGTTCCTGAAATTGTGTTTTTTCCAGATGTGTGCGTATGGCTTGTGTTTCAAAACCAAATTCTTGTTCGTTCATTTTACTTTTGTTTTTTTTGTTTCAAGTTTCAAGTTCCAAGTTTTTTCGGTAGATAAAAACCCGACTTTAAAATCGAAACGATAGTGAGTTTTAAGTCAACATAAAAATTATCTAATTTTCTAATTGACTAATTTTCTAATTCTTATAACGCTTCGTTATTCAATACAACTTTGTATTTGATGGTTGCTGTTGGTTCAACCGTTTTGGCAACTGAGCAATATTTCTCGAAAGAAAGCTGTGCTGCGCGTTGTGCTTTTTCAGGATTAATATCGCCTTCTAAATAAAAAACGACATTGATTTCTTTAAAAGGTTTTGCTTCGTCAACTTGTACGCGCTCGCCTTCTACCTCAGCATTAAATGATGTTATTTCCTGACGTTGCTTTTTCAAAATCGAAATCATATCAATTGCACTGCATCCCGCAACGCCCATTAATACTAATTCCATTGGACTTGCACCTAAATCGCTTCCGCCAAATTCGGCTCTGCTATCAACATCGACTACATGTCCGCGTTCATTTTTAAGTTTAAAATGAAAAGCGTCGTTTACTCTGTTTAAGGTTACTTTCATTGTGTTGTTGTTGTTTTATTGTTTGTTGTTTTATTCTTGTCATTGCGAGGAATGAAGCAACCTCACTAACAATTACACAAAGCTTGATTTTGCAAATGTGATTGCTTCGTTCCTCGCAATGACGACTAGACTTTTTACTCTTTATCTGACAATCTTAAAATATCTCCAAATACTCCTCTCGCAGTTACAGCAGAACCTGCACCGGCTCCCTGAATTACAATTGGACGATCTCCGTAAGATTCTGTATAAATTTCGAAGAAAGAATCTGAACCTTTCAATCCGCCAAGAGCAGTGTCTGAAGGAACAGAAACTAATTTTACTTCAAGATTTCCTTTGTCATTTTGCAAATCTCCAGACAATTCACCAATATATCGTAATACGTGATTTGGCTTTTGATCGGCTTTTATTTTCTCATAAATTGGATCGAATTCTTTTAGTTTCGTTAAGAAATCTGAAACATTTCCTTCACGTAAATGTTCCGGAATTAAATTCTGAATTGAGATTTCTTCAAACTCATTTTGCAAATCAAGTTCTCTGGCTAAAATCAATAATTTTCTTCCCACGTCATTTCCGCATAAATCCTCACGCGGATCCGGTTCTGTGTATCCGTTATCAATTGCTTCTTTCAAAATCTCACTAAACGGAACATCTTTTGCAGAGAAATTATTAAATAAATAGCTCAAAGTTCCAGAGAAAACTCCTTTTATTTTTGTGATATTTTCACCCGAAAGATGCAATAATTTTATCGTATCAATTAATGGTAAACCGGCTCCAACATTGGTTTCATACAAATAATTCTTTTGGTTTTCTGTCAAAGCTTTCCTCAATTCCTTATAAAAACCATAACTCAGTGTATTGGCTACTTTATTAGAAGAAATCAAATCGAAACTGCTTTCTACCAACGGAATATAATTTTCTACGAATGAAGCACTTGCCGTATTATCAATCGCAATTAAGTTCTCTAAATGATGCTGATTTGCATAGGCTATAATATCCTGAATGGTATAAGGAAGTCCTTCTTTTTCAATTTCTGTTTTCCAGTTTGAATTTACGCCATTTTTATTTAAAAGTAACTTTTTAGAATTGGCAATTGCAAAAACATTCAGGCGAACATCTTTTCTTTTTTCGATGGCTGCAGCCGATTCTAAAATTTGATTGATTAAAGTTCCGCCCACTAAACCGTGACCAATAATAGCAATATTGATTTTTTTAGAAACTCCAAAAATCTCTCCGTGAATTACGTTTAAAGCTTTATTAAGCTCCGATTTTTTAACAACCAAACTCACGTTTTTACCCGTAACGGTATTGTTAAACAATATTGGAATAATTTTATTTTTAATTAATGCGGTGTATGGTTTGTGGAAAGTACTTAAATCCTGACCAATAATCGAAATTACTGATACATTATCTGTTACTGTAATCTGGTTTACATCTTTAGAATAAAAGTCGTTTTCGAACTCTTTTTCTAATTCAACCATTGCTAATGTAGCTTTATCTGTTGCTACAACAAGTCCAATTCCTCTTTCTGAAGAACCTTGCGAAATAATGCTTACACTGATATTATGATCGCCCATTACTTTAAAAATTCGGGCATCGACACCGGCTTTTCCAAGTAATCCGCGGCCTTCAAGATTTACCAGAGACACATTTTCTAAAACAGAAAGTGTTTTAATTCCTTCTTTTGTAGAATCAGAAGTAATTAATGTACCGCGATTTTCGTGATTGAATGTGTTTAAAATACGAAGCGGAATATTTTTTTCCAATAAAGGAATAATCGTTTTTGCATGCAGAATTGTTGCTCCAAAATTGGCTAATTCGTTTGCTTCGTTAAACGAAAGAAATTCGATTTTTTTAGCATCGGCAACCAAATCAGGATTTGCTGTATAAATTCCGTCAACATGCGTAAAGTTTTGTAATTCTTCGGCATTCAGGTAATTCGCAATTAACGAAGCGGTATAATTACTGCCGTTTCTGCCTAAAGTTGTCGTGTCGTTATTGTTGTTTGAACCAATAAAACCGGTTACAATATTTACTGTAGAACCGTTATGTTCTTTAAAATAATTGATTACGTTTTTCTTCGAAAGTTGTTCTAAAGGCTGTGCATCACCAAATTTAGAATCGGTTTTTAGTAATTCTCTTGAATCAACAAAATTTGCCGGAATTCCTTTTTCTTTCAAAATAGCGGTCAATAATTTAGCCGAAAGCAATTCGCCTTTAGATAAAATCTGATCTTTAATTTTGTTGCTGTAATCGCCAATTAGGCTTACGCCTTCAAAAAGTTTTTCCAGAATGGTAAATTCTTCGGATAAATCAACTTGTGGATAATCAGAAACCTGATAGATTTTAAAGTTTTCAAATAAGGGTTTGTAATTTCCGTTTTTGGCGGCAATTTTTAAAATGTATTCTAATTCATCTGTAGCGTTTCCGCGAGCCGAAACTACAACGGCAATGTTTTCGCCCTGATTTACTTTATCTGAAATAATTGAGACAACTTTATTAAGTCCTTCTCCGTTTGATAATGATTTACCTCCAAATTTTAATATTTTCATTTTATTTTGCTATTGTTTCTGCCTTAAAAATATCGGCAAGTAAATGATCTAATTGTTTGTACTCTATTAAAAAAGCGTCATGCCCGTGAACTGAATCTATTTCGCTGTAAAAAACATTGTCTTTAAACTTTTTTAACTCCTGATAGGTTTCTTTATTTTCTTTTGCCGTAAAAAACAAATCAGAATTGATTCCGATAATATGAATTGCGGCATCTGTTTTTGCTAGTAAGCATTCGAAATTTTCGCTGTTTCTTGTAATATCTATGGTTTTTAGCAATTGGTTCATTAATTTATAAGATGCCAATTGATATCTTTTTTGCAATTTATCTCCGTGATGTGCCAGCCAGCTTTCTATATTAAAAACAGAAAGGTTTTCGTTGACAGTTCTTTGAAATTTTTCTTTGAATGATTCCGGAGATCTGTAACATAACATGGCATGAATTCTGGCATCTTCAATTGGTTTTGATGAATTATTAAGGATTTGTTCCTGCAGGAAACAATTGGCAATCATCCAGTCTGTCGATTTCCAGTCTGTTGCAATTGGTATTAAATTCTGAGTAATATTAGGTTCTAAAGCAAGCATTTCCCAAGCAATTCCGCCACCTACAGAACCGCCAATAATGGCATAAACCTGTGCAATATTTAAAGCTTTAACGCCTTCTAAAAAGATTCGGGCAATATCTCTGGTGGTAAAATCCTGGTAATTTTCTATAATAAACGCATCTGTTCCGTTGCCGGGAACGTTGAATGCCAGTATGGTATATCTGTTGGAATCAATTGTTTTTTCTTCACCAATTAAGTCGTTCCACCAGCCATTTTCGCCGGTCACCTGAGCATTTCCTGTCAAAGCGTGATTCACCAAAACAATAGGCGCGCTATGTAATGGCAAACCAGAAAGGGTAAAACTTAAAGGTAACGAATGGTAAAGTGCACCATTTTCGGTGGTGAAATTTTGTATGCTGATAGGGTTTGGTATATTTTCCAATTTCAAATCTGTTGTATTATTGATTTGTATCTGGAAATATTAGAAAGAAAAAACTAGTATGAAACTAGAAAAATTCTTGTTGTTATCTTTCCACGTTGGGCGTGGTAGAATGCAGCACCTTCTTCGCTTTACCGAAGGGTTGCTAAGGATTCATCGGGTCTAATCCCTCGTCCTTTCTTTATAACATTTCAATACGTTTTTGAACTTAAAGGTGCAAATTAACTACTAATTTCTTAAACAAACAAATTTTATCGAAACTGATTGCTCAATTTCTTAAACATAATTCAAACTAAAACTATTGTACGCAAAAAATTACCGAACGATTTGCCCAGTAAAATTAAGCAGGTTTTCCCCTATTTTATGATGCTTTTCGATTTAAATAAAAAGCGTTTCATTTTCTTTTGAGTACATCAAAAACAATAAAGAGTTTGGTTCTTTTTTCTCTTCGATTTTGTCCGTTTCTGTTATCCCGAACCTTGGATGAATCAATTCATTTTTTGGCGGCGGCGGATTGTTTCTTTTACTTCTGTTTTTCAATGTTGAAAATGTTTTGCTGATGTATTTTAATGTACTCATGATATTATGTTTTAGTTTGTTGTGTTTTATTATGTTTACTATTCGTTTATTAATTTGTTAAGACGTTAAATGAAATAAAAAAACCCTTTTGGACGTGATACCAAAAGGGTTTAAGTTTTTCAAACTCATATACTTTTTAGTATCAACAGACGCATACGCAAATAAATGCGACAGTGAACTTTTGGTTCATCTGTAGGGACTTATTCATCTGTGATTTATTTATTAATTTAAATTCTTGCATTTTAGTATAAAATTAAAAAGCCTCCAAAAATTATCGGGAGGCTTTTGCTATATATTTTTATTGTTTTCTTACAATTTAAGCAAAAGACATCCCAACGGTTTTAACCGAAATGGCGCAAAACATTTTATAGACATTTAAGTTCATTGATTTAGTAGCTTTTGGGTTTAACAAATATGGGAATATTATTTTAATTACGCAAATAAAAAACAATAAATTAATACGAAAATCCGACAAAAAAACACTTTTTGACGATATAAAACATCTTACAAATTTTTTGTTACACAAAAACAATGTAAAAACTTACAAAAAGTCAATTTGTACCTTATTATTTCCACAAATCAGTTTATCAAAGAACATTAAAAAGCATTTTTTTATTTGGCATTAAAGCCAAACTGCTTCTTTATTTTTAATTTTTTCGGCAATTTTTAAAATATCGGTTATAATTCCTCTTGAAATTGCCTGTTTACAAGCCGAAGCGCTTTGAATTACGATTGGAACATCGGCATACGATTTTGTGTAAATTTCAAAAATTGTATCCGAACCTTTCAGTTGTCCAATTGCTGATGCTGCCGACTCCGAAACCAATTTTACCTCTAATGTATTTTTCTCCACATCAAATTCTCCTACATATCGCAGTACATGATTATCGGCCTGGGTGATTTTTGCAATTTTAAAATGTCTGTCGATAGCTTCTTTATTAAGGATACCGTTTTTCTCTAAATGTTCTTCCTTAATAAGAGAATTAATTTTAATATCCGAGAGTTCAAAATCCTTTCCTATTTCTCTGGTCAAAATCAACAGTTTTTTGGCCGTATCATTTCCGGATAAATCTTCTTTAAAAGTAGAACGCATCAATCCTAATAAACTGGCATCTTTTAAAACAGAAGAAAAAGTAGTTTCTTCATTTGAAAATCGATTAAAAACATAACTTAGATTATCAGCGAAAACACCTCGTATTTTGGTTATTTTTTCTCCGGAATAGTATAAATCTCTTAAAGTCTGCAAAACCGGAAATCCTGTATCTACGGATGTTTCATACAAAAACTCTTTGTCGTATTTTTTAAGATTCTCTCTTATTTCTTTGTAAAGATCAATGGGCAGCGTATTGGCTTTTTTATTTACCGCCACAATATTAAATCCGTTTTGAATCAACGTATTATAATGACTTATTAATTCGTCGCTCGCTGTAGCATCAACAGCAATCAAATTTTCAAATTCATTTTCTTTCGCAAATTCTACGATATCTTCTACTTTAAAAGGAACCGCCAATTGCACAAAATTGGTTTCCCAGGCATATCCAACGCCTTCTTTTTCAAAAAAGGCAACTGTAGAATTGGTAATAATCGGAAAATGAAAGTCGATGTTTTTGCTTTGCAGAAAAAATTCCTGGCTTTCTATAATCTGATTAATTAATGTGCTGCCGATATTTCCAATTCCGAAAAGGATAATATTTATTTTAAGCTTTGACATAATTTTTAATTTATTGGGGTTATTTGAACCATATATATTATGGTTAAATTTTTATGCTGGATTTTTTTATCATAAAAAATCACCTTTAGTAAAACTCACATTACTAAAGGCAATTTTTCAAACAAAAAACAAAAAAACCTAATTCTTATTAATGCTATATTGTGATTGTGTCACGCTTGCAAAAACCGTTTTTAAATCGGCGATTAAATCTTCGATATCTTCAATTCCAACAGAAAGTCGGATTAAATCTTTTGAAACTCCGGTTTCTAATTGTTCAGCATCTGTTAATTGCTGATGCGTGGTACTTGCCGGATGGATTATTAATGATTTTGTGTCGCCAATATTTGCCAATAGTGAAAATAATTTCGTTTGGTCGACTACTTTTTTAGCTGCATCAAAACCGCCTTTTAATCCAAAAGTGATAATTCCGCTTTGTCCTTCCGGAAGATATTGTTTGGCTAAATCATAATATTTATTGGTTTTTAAACCCGGATAATTCACCCAAACCACCTCATCTTGTTTCTCTAACCATTCGGCAAGAGCCAAAGCATTTTCGCTGTGTTTTTTAATTCGGATTGGCAAAGTTTCTAATCCCTGAATAATCTGAAAAGCATTAAAAGGGCTTAAAGCGGAACCAAAATCACGTAATCCTTCAATTCTTGCTTTTGCAATAAAAGCTGCGTTTCCTAAAGCTTCATGATACACTAAACCGTGATATCCTGCAGAAGGTTCTGTAAATTCAGGAAATTTTCCGTTAGACCAGTCAAAAGTCCCGGCGTCGATAATGGCGCCTCCTAATGAAGTACCGTTTCCGGCAATATATTTGGTCAATGAGTGAATGACAATATTAGCACCGTGTTCAATTGGCTTTAATAAATAAGAAGTCGCAACTGTATTATCTACAATAAAAGGCACTTTAAATTTTTTGGCTTCTGCCGAAATTGCTTTCAAATCAAGAACATCTAATTTTGGGTTTCCCAACGATTCTACAAAGAAAGCTCTTGTATTTTCTTTTGCTGCTTTTGTGAAGTTTTCTGCTTTTGAAGGATCAACAAATGTTGTTGTAATTCCTAAACGCGGCAATGTTACTTTTAATAAATTATAAGTTCCGCCGTATAAACTGTTTGACGCTACAATATGGTCTCCGGCTTTTAGCAAAGTCAGGAAAGTTGTTGCAATTGCCGATGCTCCGGATGCTGTAACAACAGCTGCGATTCCGCCTTCAAGCGCGGCCAGTCGCTGTTCTAAAACATCGTTTGTTGGATTATTTAATCGGGTGTAAATAAATCCTGCTTCGGCAAGACCAAATAAATTGGCAGCATGATCTGCGTTATTAAATACATACGATGATGTTTGGTAAATTGGTACTGCTCTTGTGCTTCCGTTTTTAGTTACGTCGTGTCCTGCGTGTAGTGCGTTTGTTGCAAATTTTTGTGTGCTCATGATTTCTTAATTTTTTAGTTATTTATACTACTATTATATATTGTTATTAAAATTGAATTTTGAAATTGATTTAAAGAAAAGAGCCTTCTTCTTCAAGCTCATACATCTGAAACAGTAATGATTTTTGAGTTTTCATATAGTGTTCCGGATTATATTGTAAAGCTTCGCTTATTGATTCTTCAGCAATATTATTTTTTTGAGAACCTGTTCTCAATAAATATTGAAATGCGATTGTATTTATATCTAATGTATTCATGATTTAAATTTTAAGATGTTGAAATAAAAAAACCCTTTCGGATGGCGACCAAAAGGGCTTATAGTTTAACTATAACAAAGATTCTCTCTTTTACTTTTGGCAACAACGAATTTGGATGCACATTTGCATCATCTCACAGCATACCATCATATTATTCGCTATTGTTTTCATTTTCTTTTTATTTAAAATTAATTCTTTTTTTAAACTCTACTAGTTCGATAGAGTAAATATAATAAATATTTTTAGAACCACCAAATTAAAAAATAACATTTAACATTAAAAAGTTTCTTAATCTGAAGAAAACCCTGTATTTACTGGCTTTTAAATAGCCTTTTAATTTTATAAAAAAGTTAGCCACAGATTAAGAAAAATGATTAAAAAATCTGTGTTTACTCTGTTTGATTCTTTTAATCTGTGACCTGGTTGTATTATAAACTTTAGAACTTGAAACTTAATCTTACAAAACCAAATCTTCCTGTATCAATTTCAAAAAACATTAAAAGACCTACTATTAATGCTATATCTTTTTATTCCTTTTTCTCTTTGATTATTATTTTGATTAAAGTGGTTTTTAATTGGTTTCGTTTTTGAGCAAAAAAAAACCTCTGCAGTTTGCAGAGGTTCTATATATATTTTTGAAAAAAAACTACAATAGTGTCTCTGCGGAGGCTTCCGGCATCATACAAGACATATTGCAAACAGTTAATTTCATTTTTTCTTTTTTATTTGTGAGGCAAATTTGCAAACTATTTTTTAATTGACCAAACAAAAAACAGAAATAATTTCTATTAGCCTATCAAATTAGTATGATATGTTAAATTTCTGTTTAGAAAAATAAAAAAAGTTCAACTTTAATTTGCAAATCAAAATGGTTTTATACCTTTGCACCCGAATACAGAGGAAAAATTTGAACTGATTGCAACCTCTTCATAATGAAACGGTTCATTATGAATACTGAAAGATTGATTTCAGTAGTAAAAAATGCTAAAGCAGGAATTCTCCTTTAGCATTTTCAGCAATTATTTTCCTCGCTTAATTTTAATTTAATACATTATTATGGCTTATTTATTTACGTCAGAATCTGTTAGTGAAGGTCATCCAGACAAAGTTGCAGATCAAATTTCGGATGCATTAATTGATAACTTCTTAGCATTTGATGCTGACTCAAAAGTAGCATGTGAAACTTTAGTTACAACTGGTCAGGTTATTTTGGCCGGAGAAGTTAAATCGAATACCTATCTTGATGTGCAGCAAATTGCGCGTGATGTAATCCGTAAAATTGGATATACAAAAAGCGAGTATATGTTTGAGGCAAATTCTTGTGGAATTTTATCAGCAATTCACGAACAATCTGCTGATATTAATCAAGGTGTAGACAGAGCTAAGCCAGAAGAACAAGGTGCAGGAGATCAGGGAATGATGTTTGGTTACGCAACTAACGAAACTGAGAACTACATGCCATTGGCTCTTGATTTATCTCATAAATTATTACAGGAATTAGCAATTTTAAGACGTGAAAATAAGGAAATTACTTATTTACGTCCGGATGCTAAATCTCAGGTTACTTTAGAATATAGCGATGATAACAAACCAACTCGTATTGATGCGATTGTAATCTCGACTCAACACGATGATTTTGATGAAGAAGCTACAATGCTGGCTAAAATCAAAAAAGATATTATCGAAATTTTGATTCCAAGAATCATTGCAAAAAATCCGGCGCACGCTCATTTATTCAATGATAAAATCAACTACCATATTAACCCAACCGGAAAATTCGTAATTGGTGGTCCTCACGGTGATACTGGTTTAACAGGAAGAAAAATCATTGTTGATACTTACGGTGGAAAAGGTGCTCACGGTGGTGGTGCTTTCTCAGGAAAAGATCCAAGTAAAGTAGACAGAAGTGCTGCTTATGCAACACGCCATATCGCTAAAAATTTAGTTGCTGCTGGTGTAGCTGACGAAATTTTAGTACAGGTTTCTTACGCAATTGGAGTTGCTGAACCAATGGGTATTTTCATTGATACTTACGGAACTTCTAAAGTAAATTTAACTAACGGTGAAATTGCTAAAAAAGTAGAGGAGTTATTTGATATGCGTCCTTACTTTATTGAACAGCGTTTAAAATTAAGAAATCCTATTTACAGCGAAACTGCTGCTTACGGACACATGGGACGTAAACCAGAAGTTGTAACTAAAACTTTTTCTGCTCCGGGCGGACATTCAAAAACAGTTACTGTAGAATTGTTTACTTGGGAAAAACTTGATTTTGTAGACAAAGTAAAAGCTGCATTCGGACTTTAATTTTTAATTCAAACGATTATTAATTTTTAGACTTCTCAGTCAATTTCTTTTTAATCTTACTTATAGTACCCCGATTTCTATTCGTTTAGACTTCGGGGTTTTTATTTGGTTATTAGATTGCATTTGCTTTTCTTTAATGCTAAATTAATCAACCAAAAATGAGCAAACTTCCTTCTTTACAAAACGTATTAAACGCGATACAAAAAACAGTTTTTAGATTTCCTCTCGAAACCATTACAACCATTTTAGGAACCATTTTCGCCATTGTTCTTAATGAGTTAGAATACAATAATCCCAACAAACATTTTTACGAAAAAGCTTTAATGAGTTCTTCTCTATGCCTCGTTTTGTTTCTTTCGATTAGTTTGTTTTTTATTAGTTCGAACAAAAAGAAAATCTTACGATTTACTACAAGTTTAATTCTCGGATTATTAGTTGTCGCTTTTATCTCTGGTTTTAGGGAAAGAATTTCTGATGTCGAATTTCAGCAGTTTTTTGTTCTCAATATCGCGTTACATTTATTGGTTTCATTTGCCGCTTTTTTACCAAAAAAATACAATCAGGAAGAATTTTGGGAATTCAACAAACAGCTTTTCATTAGAATTTTAACCTCTGGTTTATATAGCATTGTTTTGTATTGTGGTTTGGCTTTGGCTATTTTAGCTGTCGAAAAACTATTTAATTTTGAGTTTTACAATAATATTTATCTCTATATCTTTTTCAGTATTACTGGAATTTTCAATACTATTTTCTTCTTAAACGGTGTTCCTGAGATTAATAATGATGAAATTCCTCTTCAGTTAAATTACCCAAAAGGACTTAAAAATTTTACACAATATGTTTTATTGCCTTTAATAAGTCTTTATCTGGTGATTTTGATTTGTTATGAAGCTAAAATACTTGTTACGCTTTCGTTGCCTATTGGCTGGGTTTCTTATCTTGTTTTAGCCTTTGCTATTACCGGAATTCTTTCTTTTTTACTGGTTCATCCTATTGCAAATGAAAACGGAAATCTCTGGATGCGAACATTCAATCGCTGGTTTTACTATTTATTAATTCCATTATTGGGATTGTTATTTTGGGCGATTTTATACCGAATTAATCTTTACGGATTTACGCATGAGCGTTATTACGTTTTACTATTGTCGATTTGGCTTGCGGTTGTTGTTGGGTATTTTTTAATTCAAAAACATCCTAAAATAAAATTCATTCCTATAAGTATGTGTTTGGCGGGATTGTTTTCTATTGTTGGTCCGCAAAGCGCTAATTCTGTTTCAAAATACAGTCAGTTATCTCGTTTTGAAAATTATATGCAGAAGACGGATGGTACAAAACTAACGTTTGAAGAAGAACAGGAATTAAGCAGTATTGTAGATTTTTTAGAACGCAATTATGGTTTTGAAGTTCTGCTTCCTTACGCTCACAAGAAATTAGACGCTCTTTATAAACAAGACAAAGATCCTGGTTCGGGTGAAATTATGAAAAGCCTAGGGTTTGAATACAGATCTGAATACGACAGAAAAGAAGATTTAAATGATTCTTTTAATTATTATTTCTACGAAAACAATGATGATGCCGTAGAAAACATTCATGGCTATGATTTTACATTTACTTTATCTAAAAACAATGCTTTTGAATGTAATAACTGTATCGATATAAATAATGTATCGTATTCAATACAATCAAAAGAGAAAGATTATGGTCAGGATTTACAGATCAATCAGGAAATAATTCCTCTTAAAATAAATGATTTTGTCAATGCAACTTCAAGTTTTAAAAATGATTATTCTAATTCGACTAAAAAAATTGAACAAAAAATCGACAACTCCAAGTATACTATTTTATTAACGTATATAAATGCGAATGGTAAGATTAAAAACAAGAAAAAAATATTAGAAAATTACCAGATAAAAGTTATGGTTGGCATTAAAAAATAAAAAAAAGAAACCCGACAGATTTTAAAATCTGTCGGGTTTACTATTTATAAAAAAGAATTACTAATAAGTTCCGTTTTGCATTTTGGTTAATGTTTCTCGAATTTCCATAGCGGTTTGTTCTTCAATATTTTTATCTAAAAACTTTACTGCCAGCGTTTGCGTTGCAATTGCTTTTTCTTTTTGTCCGTCTTTATAATACAACTGACCCAAAGTATCTAAATAATAAGGATTGTTTTTAGTTATAACCAAACTGTATTCAGACCAATTTATAGCCGCTTTTATGTAACTCGCGTTTTCAGGTTTTAATGTTACCTGCCAAGCCACAGAATTCGCTAAATTAGAATGATATTCTTTAAAAGCATTCCAGCCTCCGTAATTGTACTCAAATTCAGGATTAATTGTAGCGTACATTTCATCTAATCGCTGAATTGCATTTCCTTTTTCAGTAGATAAAAATTTCTCAAAATAAGCATTAAATTCTTTTATAAGAGCCGTATCGTCGTTACTTTTCTCACTTTCTGTTGTTAAAAAAGTAAAATAATTTTTGTAACAATCGTAATCGCCTTTTCCGGAAGCGATCAGTTTTTTGTAAACACTAATTATTTTATCCTGATTTGCACTTCCCTCAATACCTTCTTGCGAAATATAAGTGTTTTGCTGTAATGATGATGAGATTTCAGTACTTAAACTGCCCATATACATCGCAATTGCTTCGCCTTGTTCATTTTCTGTATTCATTATTTGTATCGCATCATAATGCTTTAGCAAATAATCAATGGCAAGAAAATCAGTATCATTTAATATTCTGTCTTCATTAAAAAAATGTTTGTAAAAACCTTGATTTTTAATTTCTTTCAAAATAGTTTCTACTAAATATCGGTTTGGTTTTGTATCTTTTTGATGTGCTTCGATTAACTTTTTCCAAATTTGAGAAACCTCTTTTTTATTTAAACCAACCTTAGTATATTTAAAATAGGTAACATCATTAGCATACGTTGAATCTTCTTCGTAATGATAATCATAAGGCAATTCGGTTGCAGCTGCTTTATAAAAAGCCGAAACTAAATCAGCATCTGATGCTTTTTTATTTTTCTGTACTTTATTAAATGCGTAGAATGCATCTGTTATTTGTAAACTCTTATAGAAACTATCATAATAACTTAACTCTGATTTTTTGTCTAATAAACTAGCTTTTGCAGTAGCTAAAATATCGCCATCACTATTTAAAACAACGACACTTGGATCATCTGCAATTTTATTTGTTTTCAACCATTTTTTATCATCGGCTGTAGCCGGATAATAGTTAAAAACATCAAATTGGGCATCATAACCGTTGTACATGCTGTAACCAACTTGTGCTTCCGTATCTTTCAAAAAAGCATTAAAATCAGCTTTAGCATTAGGATTTTTATTGTCTACACTTACAACTAAAAATTTATTTTTTGCTGTTTTTGTTGTTGCAAGCGCACTTTTTAAATTGTTTTCAATTTTAAATTTAAAATCAAATGTAGAGACCGGATATGCGATTGCGGTAGTATCTACGGTTACATCTGTTGTTCCAAAATCATCTGCGACCAAAGGTTCTTTTCCGGGATAAGTCCATTTTGAAATTTTTTCGTTTTCAAGAGGCGTAACTTTTGAAGTGGTATTCTCCGGCTGAGCATCTTTTTCGTTTACAAACACTAACGGATTTTTTCCTCCCTGTTCAGAAACTCTAAGTTCGTTTGTTTTTTTGTCCAAAAATCCTGCAATATTTAAATCGCCCAAAACATCCAGTTCGTATTTTACGGTCACTTCTGAAACATCTTTTGGCAAAGCAAATTTCGAAAGCTGGCTTTCGGTTTCATATCCTTCATAAACAAAGTATACGTAATCTGCTCTGTCAATTTCAAATTCAACATCCAGATCTTTCCAATCAGGATCTGTTTTTGTTCTAATATCAGTAATTTTTTGATATTGAACAGGCTCAGAACCATTTTGTGTACCTATATAAAAGGCATAATAAGAGGGATCTATAAACTTGATTTTTACTTTGTCTGATTTTTTACCTTTATTGAAAACAACATTAAAAGCGCTTTCTGCTTTTGCTTTTTGAAAAAACAATAACGAATCTCCCTTAATTTTGTATTCGCCGGTATAAAAAACCAGTTCGTATTTATTATCTTCTAATAGGTTTAATTTTATTTTTTGTCCTTTATTGGTAGAAATATAAGTTCCTTTTTCTATTGTTTTTGTTTGAGAAAAAGAAGAAAATATTATACAAAAAGACACTAAGAAACTCCATATAAAATTGCGCATAATTTAATTTTTGGCGGTTAATATTATGCGTAAAGATATTCGATTATTATGGAAATCAAATACGTTAAATCTAAAATTGATACTTAAAATGCTACAAATTATACTTCATAGAAAAGATAATGTAGCGCGGCTGAACGGTATATTGTGAAACTCTCGTAGAAAATTGTGAGAAGCTGTCATCATTAAGATACTTTGTATTTAACAGATTTGTTGCCGAAATTTTATATTCCCATTTACTCTCTTTTTTCTGATAAATTAAACTTGCGCTTAAAAAATCATATTCGTTATCGACGGTTTTATTGCCGTTATAATAATGGTAAAACTCATATTCAGAAACAAACGAAAAACTGTTTAAAAAGTAATAATCTAATCGTGCAAAAGGCTTATCTGTAAAATAGGTTGAACCGCTGTATTTGTTGATTAATGCATTGTATCCAAATTCAATATTCGGTAAGTTTTTGTAATTTGTCGAAGCTTTTACAGTGTAACTCTGCACAAAACTTTCTGTTGTAGCCAATTCTTTATTTTGAATGTTATTGAATTTTGACCAATTGAAACTTGCATTTACAGAGGCTTTATAATTCTTTAAAAATGAACGTCCGTAATTTCCCATTCCGGAGAAAGTTTCGTCTGCCAAATTAGAATTATAAGGTACCGATGATTGGTTAATTCCGGTAAATTCTGCTGCCGTTTTTATGGCATCGACTTTTTTTGTATATGTTGCATTGGCAAAAATATTTTCAAAATTAAACATATTATATTTAAAATATCGAAGTGTATGCACTTGCGAAGTCGCATTTTCCAATAAACGATTTCCTCTAAACAAACTACTGTAATCAGACAGAACATAACCTGCTGCCAATTGATTAATATCTGTAAAATCGTTTGTCAAAGAAAAATTATAAGTCAGCGTTTCTGCTTTTTTAATTTGATAAAGAGCAAAAAAGTCCGGCAGTATTTTTGTGAAATTCTGCGAATAATCTGTTCCTAATTGCGTGTTTTTCATCGCATACGAATGCACGCTGAAACCTGGCGTCAGAGTAAATTTTCCCGTCAATATTTTGTAGTGAAATCCCAAAAACACATCATCAAAATTATAGTTTACCTGATTATTGTTTTCCGGCGTATTCAGATCATTTCGATCTCCGTTATCTAAAATTTGAAACATATGAGAATTAAAATTTTGGTATGAATACGTATTTCCTAATGTAATGTTGATATTGCTTTTTGGCGTTACCATATAATAGTAATCGAGTTTGGCATCGATTTTATTGGTCTTTACAAACCGATCCTGATTTAAATCATTTCTATTCTGATTTGGTGTATAGCCCGACAAAACAAAAGGCTGAGTTCTTAAATTAGCATTATAAAACGGATTTTCGTCCTGATATAAATGCTGTATTTCAAAAGCAAAAATATTTTTAGTGCTTTGTGTATAATACAAACTCAAATTTTGATTTACAGATGTTGGATCTTGCTTTTTATTCGTTAAAATAGTTTCTGTATTCGAAACATTATCAACAACAGATTCACGAAGCAAATCCGTGTCTTCATTTTGTTTTGATAATTTTGTTAAGATGTCATAATCAAATTGAAATCTATCATTTGGTTTATAAGTCGAACTCAGTTTAAAAAGACCCAGATTATTTTTTTGATGTGTTAATTCATCACGTTTTTGCTGATCTCCAGAATCTAAAATCGTGGTTTGAGACTTCGTTTCCAGATCTGTTTTTGATGTCGAAAGAATTCCAAAACCGCTAATATTCCAGGATTTTGTAATGGAATAAGCAAAGTTTGTCGCTCCAAATTTTGTCTCAATTTCCTTGGCGCGATTGTTTCTTAAAAGCGAAATTCCAATATCATTTGATGAAATATTAAAATTGCTTCCGCCTTTTTTCATCAGGCTTTTAAATCCGCCGGTAAACTTAAAATAATCCTGCGCGGTAAGCGGTAATTCACCAATATTATTAAAATTGGTGATTAAATTAATACTGTATTTAGGGCTGTAATAAAACAATTTTGGGTTAATAATATAACGGCTGTCGAGTTCTCCAACTCCGGTTCCGGCTGTAACATCGCCAAACCAAAAGTTCTTTTTGCCTTCTTTCAGTTTAATATTCATCGCCACATTATCCTGATCGTTTTCTAAACCTTTTAAAGCGCCAACTTCGTTGTAATTTCTTAAAACCTGAATTTTATCGATCGCATCAGCAGGAATATTTTTTACGCCAAGTTTTGTGTCTCCGTCAAAAAAATCTTTGCCTTCAACCATTAATTTGCTTACTTTTTTTCCTTCAACTTCAATCTCACCATCGGCATTTACCTCAACGCCCGGAAGTTTTTTTAGTACATCTTCCAGTTTTTTTTCTGTTCCTGATTTAAACGAATCAGCATTATAAACAATAGTATCACCGCTTATCGAAACAGGCATTTCGCGCACGATTTCTACACCTTCAAGTTCAATTCCAACATCGTCCATAACAATGTTTTGAACAATATTTTCAGTTTTGGTCGAAATAGCGATTTCTTTCGATTTCATACCAAGATAACTCACTTTGATCGAATACGCTGTATTGGGTTTTAAAGTCAGCTGAAATTTTCCTTTATCATTAGTAATCCCATAAGAATCCATTGCTTTTGTAGCCGTATTTACAGCCATGATATTCGCCATTTCCAGCGGATTTTTTTGTCCATCCTGAATAAAACCATCAAAACGAAGACTTTGAGAAAAGGAAACAGAAGTCAATAAAATGGCTGCAAAACAAAGTATTTTGTTCATCAAAAAAATGATTAGAATGTATAAATTTTAAAAGTCTGAAGTTTTATCTTCCCATCATAGGCGGTGGTCCGCCTGCGCGCCCACGATTCATTTCCCTAAATTCTTCCATTTTTTTAATTACGGTTTCATCATAATCTTTCTGAGAAATCACTTTTCCTTTTTTAGATGGTTTTATCTCCGCTTTTTCTTTTGCATTCAAAACAACTTTCGAACATAAAATTGTTGTTTTCCCATCATTTACTTCTAAAATTAAACCCGGTAAACCCCAATAATTTTCAGGTCCCTGATTCACCGGAATTTCCGGTGTATACCAAGCCGTTACAAAAATTTCTTTTGGCATTTCAAAATTGTCCTCAAAATTGGTTTTCGTTTCACCGGAAGTTTTTTTGGTTTCATCCTTTTTTTCTTCCGGTTTTTTATCGTCGTTATTTTTAGGTCTGAAATTTCTAAAATCTGTTTTACTCGCCTCTTTTACAGCTGTTGCCTTGTAACACGTATAACCGCCAATTTGTTTTGTTTCAGATTCCATTTTCCAGTTTAATTTTGGTAAAGAATCTACAACGAGAAATTCTTTTCCCATAAACTCTTTATCAACTGTATATGTTTTTGCTTTTACATCTTTATAAAAAGTTCCGCCGCCGCCCATAAACGAATTCATCATTATTCTCATTCCGCCTCCTTGTTGCCCCGGTGCATCTAGTTTTTCTTCTTCTTTATATATAGAAGCTGATTTATCAAAATTTAGAATAAATGTTTTCTCCAGCATTTTTTTCATTCGCTCTTCCATCGTCTTTTGCATTTCCGGCGTAATATCACGATTTCCGCCTCGCATTCCTTCAAATTTAGGTGCTTGCGTTTTTGACTCATAAACAGCCATTCCCTGAAAATCTTTTTGTGCCTGCATTTGAGTAAATACAAGGATTAAAGACATATATAAAATTACTTTTTTCATTACGTTTTGTTTAAAATTGAGTAAATCCGATAAAACTTACACTCAAATGTATTATTAATTTTAAAATACTGAAAGTTAAATATATCAATACCCGTAAGATATAGATAAAATTAGCTATTACTTAGACAATTACGTTTTTGAAGCGTTTAAAAAATAAATTCACTTAAATCTATCCGATTAAACAATTCGTAGAGTAGTTTTTTGTAATTTGGCTCTTCTCAAATCTTAATCTTATGAGCAAAACAGTGCGTATTTTATTCTTATTATTTATCGCCTGTTCTCTCTCTGTTTTTTCACAAAACAAAAAGATAATTGCCACTTCAATTTCTCATTATACTATTGATGTCGACGAATTTCTGGGTTATGATTCTTTTGGATATTCGTATCAGATAAAAAACAACGTTTTCAGCAAAGTAAAAGGAAGTGAAGTTTTCGAATACAAAAATGTTTCATTGGGAAATATCACCAAAGTCGATATTCTGAATCCTTTAAAGATAGTTTTATTCTACGAAGATTTTAATAGTGTTGTTTTACTCGACAATCAATTGAATAAAATGACAGAAATTAATTTTTCTCAAAATAATATTCCAATTGTAGTTTCGGCAATTGGCATGTCAACCCAAAATCAATTATGGGTTTTTAATACGCTAAACCAACAAATTGGTCTTTTTGATTATTTGAAAAATGAATACAAAACGGTTTCTACACCACTAACAGAATCTATAAAATATTACCAAACTGATTTTAATACTTTCTATTGGATTGATAAAAAAAACAATTGGTTCTCTTGTGATATTTTTGGAAAAACAACTCCCTTGGGAAAAGTCCCTGATTTTGACAAAATAGAAATTACTAATCCGCATCAATACATTTTTAGCAGAGCTAATATGTTGTATTTTAAAGACATTTCTGATACAAATTCGAACACTATTTCTGAAATTGACATTTTAGAAAAAACCTTTGATAAATTCTGCTACAAACACCAAATTTTATCTATTTTTACAACTAAACAAATTACCAATTATAAAATCGTAATACCGTAATGCACATAGCAATAGCAGGAAACATAGGCGCTGGAAAAACTACTTTGACTAAATTATTAGCCAAACATTTTAAATGGGAACCACATTACGAAGATGTTGTCGATAATCCGTATTTAGATGATTTTTACCATCAAATGGAGCGTTGGTCGTTTAATTTGCAGATTTATTTCTTAAACAGCAGATTCCGTCAGGTGCAGCAAATTCGCGAAAGCGGAAAAAAAATCATTCAGGACAGAACCATTTATGAAGATGCTTATATTTTTGCTCCCAATTTATATTCGATGGGCTTAATGACAAGCCGCGATTTTGAAAATTATACTTCTCTTTTCGAATTGATGGAATCATTGGTAAAAGCTCCTGATTTATTAATCTATTTAAGAAGTTCTATTCCTAATTTAGTGGGACAAATCCACAAACGCGGACGTGAGTACGAAAACTCTATTTCTATTGATTATTTAAGCCGCCTCAACGAAAGATACGAAGCCTGGGTTCAGACATATACAAAAGGAAAATTATTGATTATCGATGTGGACAATATCAATTTTGTCGATAATCCGGAAGATTTAGGAAATATCATTAATAGAATTGATGCCGAATTGAACGGATTGTTTTAAACACGAATTTCACGGATTTACACGAATAAAAAATGCCTCTAAAAATTTAGAGGCATTTTTTTGTGAAAGATTCTTCAAAGCTCAACTGTCGCAAAACCCCTCAAGTTTGTCATTCCGAGGAACGAGGAATCTCCGCAAGTTGCTCTATAAAGATTGGCAATTCTTGTTACGGAGTTTCTTACGGAGATTCCTCGTTCCTCGGAATGACAAAAAGCACCGCTGCTTAATAATTAAAACATTAAGGAGTGTGCATTTTTTTTTAAAGTTCTTTACAGTCTTGGTTTTAAAACTGTAATAAACTTCCTTTTTTATGGTTAATTTCTTACTTTAGCATTTTGCCGTACTCTTTAAAAATTTTGTAATTATGGATATAAAACCAATTAAAACAGAACAGGATTATGACTTAGCTTTAAAAAGAGTAAACATTCTTTTTGATGCTATACCTAATACAAATGAAGCTATAGAATTAGAAAATCTAGTAACACTAATAGAAGAATATGAGTTAATACATTATCCAATTCCTGATCTAAAGTAAAAACCATAAAAAATGCCTCTAAAATTTAGAGGCATTTTTGTATCTAAAACCTTTGTCAAAGTTTTAAACTTTGACAAAGCTCCCAAGTTTCTTATTTTGCAGCTTCAATTTTTGCTTTTACTTCAGCTTCTGTACCTTCATAAACTTCGGTTGTTGTTTTACCGTTTTCTGTTTTGGTTACAGTTCCGGTTGTAACTCCGTTAATCGTAGATAGATTAACTTCTAAGCGGTTTTTACTGTATTTCGTAGTATCAAAACAATCTGTTTTTTGATGGATATATTTTCCGTTTGCGTCATAATGTGCTAAACATTTTGCTGTTTCTTCTGCTGAACATCCTTTTTCTTTGCACATTTTAATGCATTCTTCTTTAGTCATCATTGCGAGGTTTCCGCATTTAGAAGCAGCACCTGCATGCATTTCAGTTTTAGCACAGCATGAGCTTTTTTCGGCTAAACCTGAAGCTGAATGTCCTTCTCCTAAAATTGGCGCAATTACTAAACCAATTAAACAGGTTAATTTTATAAGGATATTCATAGATGGTCCTGATGTATCTTTAAACGGATCTCCAACTGTATCTCCGGTTACGGCTGCTTTGTGCGCATCAGAACCTTTATAAGTCATTTCGCCGTTGATTAAAACTCCGGCTTCAAAAGATTTCTTCGCATTATCCCAGGCACCCCCGGCATTGTTTTGAAAAACTGCCCAAAGAACTCCTGAAACAGTAACTCCGGCCATATATCCACCTAACATTTCAGCAATTAACTGATTGTTATCAGCGTAAACTAATTTTCCTAAAAGTACAATTGCAATTGGAAAACCTATTGTTAAAATTCCCGGCAGCATCATTTCTCGAAGAGCAGCTTTTGTTGAGATTTCAACACATTTTCCGTATTCCGGTTTTCCGGTTCCTTCCATAATTCCCGGAATTTCCTTAAACTGGCGACGTACTTCGTATACCATATCCATGGCTGCTTTTCCAACAGAATTCATTGCTAAAGCCGAGAAAACTACAGGAATCATTCCACCCACAAATAACATCGCTAAAACTGGCGCTTTAAAAATATTGATTCCGTCAATTCCTGTAAAAGTCACATAAGCAGCAAATAAGGCTAATGACGTTAAAGCTGCAGATGCGATTGCAAAACCTTTTCCGGTTGCTGCTGTTGTATTTCCAACTGAATCTAAAATATCTGTTCTTGTACGAACTTCTTTTGGCAATTCACTCATTTCTGCAATTCCTCCTGCGTTGTCAGATATGGGTCCAAAAGCATCAATTGCCAATTGCATGGCTGTAGTTGCCATCATTGCAGAGGCTGCTAAAGCAACTCCGTAAAATCCTGCTAAAGCGTATGAAATCCAGATTGCAGCAGCGAACAATAATACTGTTGGAAACGTAGAAATCATTCCTGTTGCCAAACCAGCAATTACGTTTGTTCCTGCTCCTGTTGATGATTTTTGTACAATTGCCATAACGGGTTTTGTACCTAATCCTGTATAATATTCGGTTACTGATGAAATTGCTCCGCCAACTACTAACCCAACTAAAGTGGCGTAGAAAACTCGCATTGACGAAATATCTTTGGAACCTTCTCCAAAAAAGCTCATTTGCATGGTTTCAGGCAACATATATTGTACTAAAAAGAAACAGGCAATTGCAGTTAATACAATCGAAACCCAGTTTCCTATGTTTAATGCTTTTTGTACTTGTGCTTCTTTAGCATTGTCATCCGTGATTTTTACTAATGTAGTTCCTATAATAGAAAATAAAATTCCGAAACCGGCAATTGCCATTGGAAGTAAAATTGGACCGATTCCACCGAAAACATCCTGAATATTTCCGCCCATATCTTTAATAACGTAGTTTCCTAAAACCATTGCGGCTAAAACGGTTGCTACATACGAACCAAATAAATCAGCTCCCATTCCGGCAACGTCTCCAACATTATCTCCAACGTTATCTGCAATTGTAGCAGGATTACGAGGATCATCTTCCGGAATTCCGGCCTCTACTTTACCAACTAAATCTGCACCAACATCGGCAGCTTTTGTGTAGATTCCTCCACCAACTCTGGCAAACAAAGCAATAGATTCTGCACCAAGCGAGAATCCTGCTAATGTTTCCAGAACTTTAGTCATATCCTCTGATGAAGTCCAAACTCCATTCATGAATATTTGAAAGAAAATGATAAAAAATCCTGTTAGTCCTAAAACAGCTAAACCTGCAACGCCTAAACCCATAACAGTTCCGCCTCCAAAAGAAACTTTCAATGCTTGTGGCAAACTTGTACGTGCAGCCTGCGTTGTTCTAACATTCGTTTTAGTGGCTATCTTCATTCCCATATTTCCGGCTAAAGCCGAGAAAAATGCTCCAAAAATAAAAGCTACTACTATTAATATATGTGTGGTAGGAACAATAAAAGAAATTCCGGCTAAAACTAAACTGGCGCCAATTACGAAAAAAGTCAGTAATCGATATTCTGCTTTTAAAAATGCAAGTGCACCTTCGTAAATGTGATCTGAAATCTCTTTCATCTTTCCGTCGCCTGCATCTTGTTTTAAAACCCAAGTCCTTTTTATTCCCATGAAAAGTAATCCTAAAATTGCCATAACAATAGGCAAGTAAATCATAAATGCATTCATAATATAGTAATGGTTTTGGTTAATAGTCAATAAACTAACTAAAACGAATTTAAACAAAAAAGCAATACTCCTGACGGTAGTATTGCTTTTTTTATAATAGAATAGGGTAAAAATTATTTAATGCTAAATAATCCCTCTGGTTTGTTTTCAATATCGTTAAAACGCTTCGTACATTCTGCAATAATTGCAAAAGCCTCTTTTACGTCTCCCCAACCTTCTACATCTACTTTTTTGTTTTCAAGATCTTTATAAACCTGGAAGAAATGCTCGATTTCTTTTAATAAGTGTCCGTTTATATCAGAAAGATCATTTAATGAATTCCAGATTGGATCTGAAACGGGTACACAAATGATTTTTTCGTCCGGTCCTTTATCATCTGCCATATGGAAAACACCAATTGGTTTTACTTCTATAACACATCCGGGAAAAGTTGGTTCGTTTATCAAAACCAATACATCAAGAGGATCTCCGTCAAGTGCCAGAGTTTCCGGAATAAATCCGTAATCTGCAGGGTACATCATTGAAGAGAATAACATTCTGTCGAAACGCATTCTTTTAATTTCAAAATCGTACTCGTATTTATTTCTACTTCCTCGTGGTATTTCGATTAATACATCGAAAGTTGTTAGTTTGTCTGCGGTCATTTTCGTTTTTTATTATTTCTATAATTGCGATTGCAAAAGTAACCAAAGAATCCTTTTTTACAATAAAAAACCGCATTAATCTACGTACTTTTCTTTTAAATAACAGACACTTAATATGTAATTTTCCTGTTTCGCTTATTTAGGTAATAATGCCATAACAAATATGTTGCATAAGATCGAAACGGGCTCCATTGTTCAGCGTGAATTTCCATTTCTTGTTTGTCGTGAATATCAAGTAATTCTTTGATTGTATTTATGACTGCAATATCGCCTAAAGGAATCAAATCCGGCTCTTGCAAACAGAACATTAAATAAATATCGATGGTCCAATTTCCAATTCCTTTTAATTTAATGAGTTCTTCCCGAACTTGTTTTGCAGGTTTTGTGGCGAAACTTTCAATGTCGAGTTCTTTATTTAAAACGGCTTCAGCCAAAATTTTAATATACTTCGTTTTTTGCCGACTTACACCAAGATTTCTAAATTCTTCGTCTGATAAAACCGACATCATTTCAGGATTGCAGGTTGTATATGCTTTGATTTTTAAAAATGTGGCTTTCGCCGAATCTACAGAAACCTGCTGTTCGAGTATCAATAATACCAAAGTTTCAAAACCTTGCGGGCGTTTTGGAATTGTTGGTAATCCATACTTTTCTATAATTTGCTGAAAGATTGGATTTTTGTTTGATAGAAAATCGATGGCTTCTTGCATGATTTGGAATTTTAGCTTCAAATCAAAATTAAATAAAAAAAGAATCCCTCAAAGTTGTAAAGTTTTTTTGCTCGCAGATTTGGCAGATTAAGCAGATTTTTTCTTCAAACTGTATTTATATAATCTGAGGTAATCAGCTTAAATCTTGTAAAATCTGCGTGAAAACTATTGAAGCTATTTTCTAGTGTGATTTCTCCTTCCGTCGAATGACAAATATTGCGCAAAAAAAAGCGCAAAGAATTAAACCTTTGCGACTTTGTAACTTTGATTCTTTGTACCTTTCTATTAGAAATAGAATCCGAAAGATCCTTTTACGGCAAATTTATTAGCATCAGGAGCATTTAAATAACTTCCTCTCCAGGAAAAATCGATTCTGAACACTTTAAAGATATTTCCAATTCCGGCGTTATATTCCCAATATACATTTTCAGGTGCAACATAGGGCTGATCTGAAGCATTAATTGCTCTGTTGGCATTCGAAATAGTTCCGTGAACTGCTTTTATACCCACAAATTCTCTCCAATTCAGTTTTCTCATAAATGGAACTCTGGCAAATAATCTTCCGCCAAAATCATGATTCCATTGTAAAGTGGTGTATTGATCTGTTATGAATTCGTAAAAATTCAAATTACTAAAGGTGTTTTCAATTGTAAAATAGGTTTGGTTTCCAGGAATTACACTCATTAATCCTAACGGGATTGTTCCAAATGTTTTACCGGTTTCCAAAATAATATTTGATCTTCCTAATGGTCCAATAATGATAGGCTGCTTATAGAATACTTGTATTTTCTCGTAAGCGAAATCACTATTTAAGACTCCTTTTAAACCATAACTAAAGTTTACAAAGAAATGACTGAATGGACTGTCGACAAGATCACGTTCTACTCCAAAACCAATTGTTTTACGATTTGGCATATACTCAAACTGAATATTAGCTTCAGATTGTGTTACTGCGCTTTGGATAACTCCGGCAGGATTTGCAGCTGTTGGCAAAGTACTGTAATAATCTAAACTAAAAGTTGGCGAAGCTGATTCTAATGTCCTGTATGAAAGTCCCGCCTGAACAACGAAATTTTTCATCGGTTCCATTTCAACCGAAATATTACTCAAATTAATATTGGTCAATTTACCATTACTTCCTGTTGTAAATAAGGCAGAAGAAGCAAAACTTCTTCCTAAAATATCATTTGTTGTGGTTAAACTGGCTCCTATCTGTTCAATATCGCGCCTGTTTCCTCCAGAAATAATGACTCTTTTTTTCTTATCAACCATCCATTTTCCTGAAACGCCGTATTTGAATTTATGATCATCAAAACCGTAAGCGGTATAAGCCTGAATACGCCATGGATCGTTTGGTCCAAAATAGGTTCTTCCTCCTGCACGTATTCGTAAACCTTCGACTTCATTATAACCGAATGTTGAAAATATTGGTCCAAAATCAAAGTTTTTAAACTCGACATAACCGCTGCCTAAAATGGAAACTAAACTATAAAGCTGCTTGAATCTTTTGACTGTTTGCAGAGTATCCAGCATTTTATAGATTCCTGCTTCGTCTTTATTTAATTTTTCAAAACGATTTTCCTCCCAAAATTCAGGTGGTCGGTCATAAACAGCATTATCAATAAAATTGACTTCTTCTTTATAAAACTTTTCCGGTTTTTGAATATTGAATTGGTGATTTCGATATAATGTGGTACGTTTTCCGTAGACTCCTTTTGATTTTTCTTTTTTATTTAAAGCAAAATCAGACATCATGTAGTCACGTGTTAACAGAAAAACAGAATCGTTTTCTACCTCGAATTCCTGCTCGATATAAATATCTTTTACCCAGTTAATATTGGCACTTTTAGTAACGCCCATATTAATTTTCTTGATCGCAAAAGTAGAATCGTTTACCCAAAAATCACCTTTAAAAGTTAATTCGTTTTTACGTCTTGGATAAAAAACGATATTATAACACCATTTTTTATCAATAAATGCACTGTCTTTTAAGACGTAATTGTAAACATCAATTCCGGTTCTTGAAAGTGGACTGGTAAAACTTTTATCAAAAAATTTAAGGTGATTATCGTAAATATTATAATCTGAATAAAGGTCTTTTACAAAGGAAAGAATCTGCTGATTGCCATTAAAACCAGACATTTTATTCCCGGTTATATTCTCTTTTACTTTCTTTAATCTATTATCACCATAAACATCGTAAACTGATTCGTTGATGAAAATTGGCAAATATGTTTTTCCGGTAACATCTGATGTATCAACGTGGGCAAAAACAAACTCCATTCCTTTGAATAGTTTATTCTTCATAAAAGCACTATCAATCGTGTTCATGTCAAACTCGACTTTCTCGTACTTTTGCATTTGATATTGATTAAAAAGATATAAACCGTTTTTACGTTTTCTTTCCCAGATTTTTCTCAAAATATCAAGTGCCGGATTGTTCTTTTTAGATGTTTTTCCGGTAAAAATCACTACTTCATTCAATGCTTCGGCTTCGCCTAAAACAATTTTAAAATCATAATTTACGGCTTTTTCTAATGGAACTTCTTTGTCTGAAAATCCTGCAGATGTAACTAATAAAGCAGTATAATCATTTGGCGATTCCAGATAAAAACGTCCGTCTTCATTAGAAACTATTCCCGTATTTGAACCTTTAAAAACAACATTCGCAAACGGAATAGGCTGGTTTGATTTATCCAAAACAATTCCACTCACTTTCGTTTGTGCAGTAGCAATAGCCGCAAATGCGAATACAAAAAATAGGCTGAGTACAATTATTCTTTTCATTGTCTGGGCAAAAAAAAACTTCATCGATTAACTATGAATGATGAAGTTTTGTGAGTATTTTAAATGTGTATTATTTGTATAATACTTTTTTAACTGCTTTTACTACATCACCTGCATTTGGCAACCAGTCTTTTAATAATACTGGTGAATAAGGTGCAGGAGTATCTGCAGTTGTAATACGTTGAATTGGCGCATCTAGAAAATCAAATGCTTGTTCTTGTACTATATACGTGATTTCTGAAGAAATACTTGCAAATGGCCACGCTTCTTCTAAAATTACTAAACGGTTTGTTTTTTTAACAGATTTTAAGATTGCGTCTTTATCCATTGGACGAACTGTTCTTAAATCGATAATTTCACATGAAATTCCTTCTTTTGCTAATTCATCAGCAGCAATAAAAGCTTCTTTAATGATTTTTCCAAAAGAAACGATCGTAACGTCTTTTCCTTCACGTTTAATGTCAGCAACTCCTAACGGAATTGTGTATTCTCCGTCCGGCACTTCACCTTTATCACCATACATTTGCTCAGATTCCATAAAAATTACGGGATCGTTATCGCGAATTGCAGATTTTAAAAGTCCTTTTGCATCATAAGGAGTTGAAGGTACAACAACTTTAAGTCCCGGAGTATTAGCAAACCAGTTTTCTAAAGCTTGTGAGTGAGTTGCTCCTAATTGACCTGCAGAAGCAGTTGGTCCACGAAAAACGATTGGCACATTAAACTGTCCACCAGTCATTTGACGCATTTTAGCAGCATTATTTATAATTTGATCAATACCTACTAAACAGAAGTTGAATGTCATATACTCTACAATAGGACGACAACCGTTCATAGCTGATCCTACTGCAATTCCTGTAAAACCAAGTTCAGCAATTGGAGTATCGATTACTCTTTTTTCGCCAAACTCAGCAAGCATTCCTTTTGAAGCTTTGTATGCTCCGTTATATTCTGCAACTTCTTCGCCCATTAAATATATGGATTCATCGTGACGCATTTCTTCGCTCATCGCTTCGCAAATGGCCTCTCTAAATTGTATTGTTCTCATATTTATATTGTATGTTGAATTTTCTGAAGAGCAAAAATAAATATTTTAAATAACTTAAAAGCATAAATTGAATTTAAAATCACATGAACTTCTTTCTGCTCTTTGGTTTTAACTTATTAACGATTACTCTATCATTTACGAAATCGATATAATTCGTGTTATCGATTACAAAAATCTTTTTTTTGACAAACTTAACCCTATTTGTTTGATTTTACATTTTAATAATGTAATTCTTCTGAATAAATTAAAGCCGAAATTTCTTTATAATTAGCGATAGTTCTGACATCCTAAATTGCAAGATTGCTAAGAATCAGCATCAATACGTGTATTTCCATTTTCATTTTCGGATGAAAAAGCACTAAAAATCCATAATCTTCGAAAACGTAATAGTTTTAAAAAAATATTATGCATGCATAGTATATTATTCCGATTTTAATTTCTAAATTTGTCAAAGCATATTATAAATTATAAAATATATACTTATGAAAATATTAGTTTGCATCAGCCATGTGCCTGATACTACTTCAAAAATTAACTTTTCCAATGGTGACTCAGAATTCGATACCAACGGTGTACAATATGTTATTAATCCTAATGATGAGTTTGGTTTAACACGTGCCATTTGGTTTCAGGAACAACAAGGCGCTACTGTAACTGTAGTAAATGTTGGAGGTCCGGACACTGAGCCAACTTTACGTAAAGCTTTGGCAATTGGTGCAAACGAAGCTATTCGCGTAAATGCAAATCCAACTGATGGTTTTTTTGTTGCAAAACAATTGGCCGAAGTAATTAAAACTGGCGGATACGATTTAGTAATTGCCGGAAAAGAATCTCTTGATTATAATGGTGGAATGGTTCCCGGAATGATCGCAGGAATTACTGGCTCTAACTTTTTAAACTCTTGTACTTCTTTAACTGTGGATGGCAATAATGTAAAAGCTGTTCGTGAAATCGATGGTGGAAAAGAAACTGTAAGTACAACTTTACCATTAATTATTGGCGGACAAAAAGGTCTTGTTGAAGAAAAAGATCTTCGCATTCCAAACATGAGAGGAATTATGACTGCAAGAACTAAAGCGCTTACTATTCTTGAGCCGGTTGATGCTCCTGTAAATACAAAAGCGGTGAAATTTGAAAAACCAGCTCCAAAATCAGCAGTGAAATTAATTTCTCCTGATAATTTAGATGAGTTAATCAATTTATTACACAACGAGGCGAAAGTAATCTAGTAATTAGTTTTCAGTCTCAGTTTATGAACTTGAAACTTTAAACCTGAAACTTTAAACTCATAACTTTTAAACAAAAAAATTATGTCAATATTAATATATGCAGAATCTGCAGAAGGAAAATTTAAAAAAGTTGCTTTTGAATTAGCTTCTTACGCTAAAAAAGTGGCTGAATCTTTAGGAACTACCGTAACCGCTTTAACTATTAACACTAGCGACGTAAGCGAATTATATAAATACGGGGTTGATAAAGTTCTAAAAGTAAACAACGATAAATTAGCAGGTTTTACAGCTAAGGCTTACGCCGATGTGATCAAACAAGCTGCTGAAAAAGAAGGAACAAAAGTAGTTTTACTTTCTTCTACAACAGATAGTATTTATCTTTCATCATTAGTTGCAGTGGCTTTAAATGCTGGTTTTGCTTCAAATGTAGTTGGATTACCATTAAGCACTTCTCCTTTTCAGGTAAAAAGAAACGCTTTCTCAAACAAGGCATTCAATATTACTGAAATCAATACAGATGTAAAAGTTCTTGGTCTTGCTAAAAACTCTTATGGAATTTTTGAAAGTGCAGGATCTGCAACTGAAGAAGATTTTAACCCAACAATTGGAGACAATGATTTTGGTGTAAAAGTAGATTCTGTAGAAAAAGTTACAGGAAAGGTTTCTATCGCTGATGCTGATATCGTAGTTTCTGGCGGACGTGGATTGAAAGGTCCTGAAAACTGGGGATTAGTAGAAGATTTAGCGGCTGTACTTGGTGCTGCAACGGCATGTTCTAAACCGGTTTCTGATTTAGGATGGAGACCTCACAGCGAACACGTTGGACAAACAGGAAAACCGGTTGCAACAAACTTATATATTGCAATTGGAATTTCAGGAGCGATTCAGCATATTGCGGGTATCAACTCGTCAAAAGTAAAAGTTGTGATCAATAGTGACCCTGAAGCGCCTTTCTTTAAAGTAGCTGATTATGGTATTGTTGGTGACGCTTTTGAAATTATTCCTAAGCTAACAGAGAAATTAAAAGCTTTTAAAGCACAGCATTCTTAATTTAAAATTCTCTATAAAAATATAGCTGCCTAAAAACAAGATAATCGTATCTTTGTTTTAGGTAGCTTTTTTGTTCCATTTTTTTTGAGTAAAATTGCACCTTTATTTTTTAATCAAAAAAAGTATTAAAATGTGGCATTAAGTGCCCTTTTTACCCACTATATATGAGTCTAGTAAAATTATCCATAAAAGGAATTTCATACAGTCAAACTCAAAATGGCGCTTATGCCTTAATTTTGAATGAAGTCGATGGCGAAAGAAAATTACCTATTGTTATTGGCGCTTTTGAAGCCCAATCGATTGCTATTGCCTTAGAAAAAGAAATTAAACCTCCACGCCCATTAACACACGATTTATTCAAAAACTTCGCAGAAAGATTTGATATTGTTGTAAAGCAAGTGATTATTCACAAACTGGTTGATGGCGTTTTTTATTCGAGTTTAATTTGCGAAAGAGATAAAATAGAAGAAATTATCGATGCCAGAACTTCTGATGCAATTGCATTGGCATTGCGTTTTAACGCTCCGATTTTTACTTATAAAAACATCTTGGATAAAGCCGGAATTTATTTAAAATCAAATACTGCAGAAACTGATCAGGGTTCTCAGGAAATTGACGATGTACTTTCAAATCCGGAAACTTTTGGTCATGAAGAAGAAACAAATCAATCTGGAGATGTTTATGCGAAGCATAGTTTACAAGAACTAAATGAGCTTTTAGATCAGGCAGTTTCTCAGGAAGATTATGAAAAAGCGGCCAAAATTAGAGACGAAATCTCGAAAAGATAATTCAATGTTTAATCGTTAAACTGTTGATTCGTTAAATCGATCAAACTACTAAACGAATAACCGAATAAACAATTATGAAGCAATACTTAGATTTAGTAAAACATGTTTTAGAAAACGGTAACCAAAAAGGTGACCGAACAGGAACCGGAACAAAGAGTGTTTTTGGTTATCAGATGCGTTTTGATTTAAGTGAAGGTTTCCCAATGGTTACAACCAAAAAATTGCACTTAAAATCGATCATTTACGAATTACTTTGGTTTTTGAAAGGCGATACCAATATTAAATATCTTCAGGAAAACGGAGTAAAAATATGGGATGCGTGGGCAGATTCTAATGGTGATTTGGGACCTGTTTACGGACATCAATGGCGTAATTGGAATAGTGAAGAAATTGATCAGATCTCTGAATTAATTACGGAGCTAAAAACAAATCCAAACAGCCGAAGAATGTTGGTTTCTGCATGGAATCCTTCTGTTTTACCTGATACCAAAAAATCATTTGAAGAAAATGTCGCCAATAACAAAGCTGCTTTACCTCCATGTCATGCGTTTTTTCAGTTTTATGTAACAAGTCCTGACATTGAAAAAGGTGAAACAAAAGAAAAATTATCTTGTCAATTGTATCAAAGAAGTGCCGATATATTTTTAGGAGTTCCTTTTAATATCGCTTCTTATGCATTATTAACTATGATGATTGCACAGGTTTGCGATTTAGAATATGGCGAATTTATTCACACTTTTGGAGACGCACACATTTACAATAATCATTTTGAGCAATTAGAATTGCAGTTGACGCGTGAACCAAAACCGTTACCTAAAATGATCTTAAATCCTGAGATCAAGAATATTTTTGATTTTGATTATAACGATTTTACACTTTTAGATTATGAGCCGCATGCGGGTATAAAAGGAAGTGTTGCTGTATAAATTATAAAAAAATCCGCTTCGTTTTAAGCGGATTTTTTTATACAACTAAAACACTATTTTCACTTCCGGCATAATCATTCCATTTGTATGAATCTGCTTCAGGATCATTTACATAACTTCCGTCAATTACATACTTAAACTCGTAAATTGCATCCTTTACTAAGTCATAAGTAGCTTTAAAAGTTCCGTTTTTTAACTTACTTAAAGTTCCTTCCTCAACATTCCAATTATTAAAATCTCCAACTACAGCAGCTGAGCTTGCGTCTTTAGCTTCTACAGAAAATGTAACTTTACAAACTGGCTTTGTTTTGATAAATTGCTTTTTTAAAGACATAACTATTTAATTTTTAGATTGATACATCTAAATTACACAAATTCAACTATACATTCTATACGGGAGTAATCGATTTATGATAATAGCAAAAAGCGAATATTATTTTAATGATATCCATAATTTTAACCGTACTTTTTTTAGCATTTGGAATTGAGAACTCATTTTAAATGAAATATTCCATAATTGAAATGGCGTGTTTCCAAAATAAATTTTAACTTTATGACCTCATTTTATGTCATATGGAAAAAGAAGTGCACGAACAATACGAATACGCCAGAAGAAGATTAAGACAAAAGAAAGTACTTTATTTTCACTTCGTACTTTTCTTAATAGGCAGCTTGTTTCTGTTTGTAGGAAATAGATTTTTTGGTTTAGGTGCCAATACCGAACAAAATTGGTGTATCTGGGCCATAACAATATGGCTTTTTATCTTTATTCTCCATTTTATAAAAGTTTATATTACGGACAGATTCATGAATAAAAAATGGGAAAGAGAACAAATTGACCGACTTGTAGCTTTACAGCAAAAAAGAATAAGTCAATTGGAGTCAAAAATAAACGAGGATACCGATAATAAAATTTAGTTCATCATACCATGATTATAATGATAGCGGCTGTTGCCGAAAATAATGCGCTTGGCAAAAACAATGACTTGGTTTGGCATTTGCCAAACGATTTTAAAAGATTCAAAGAACTTACTACCAACCATCATATTATTATGGGAAGAAAAACTTTTGAAAGTTTTCCAAAACCATTACCAAACAGAACTCATATTGTTATAACACGTCAGGAAAATTACAAACCTGAAGGCTGTATTGTTGTAAACAGTATTGAAAAAGCTATTGCATTATGTCCTGAAAATGAAGATTCGTACATTATTGGCGGTGGAGAAATTTACAATTTAGGTTTGCCTTATGCTGATATTATTGAAATCACTAAGGTGCATCATACTTTTGATGCTGATGCGTTTTTTCCTGAGATTAAAGAGAGTGATTGGCAATTAGTAGAATCTGAGGAGAATTTTAAAGATGAAAAACATCTTTATGATTATACTTATGAAACTTACATTAGACGTTAAAATAAAAAACATCCTCAAATAAATGAGGATGTCTTTAATAAAAATGATTTCTAGCTTAGGACTTATTCAAGAAATAGTATTTGATAACATGACGTAAATTACAATTGTTAAACAATTGAAAACCATTGTTATAAATGATTTGATTTTTGAGAATAAATCTCAAAAAAGGTCTTTAATACCAAATACCACGAAGGTATTAAAGACAAGAAAATTAAAATTTCCAAAAACAAATTTAATCCTAAGAACGTATTTTGCACTTTATAAAAAGTATTAATTATGAGAAAAATACTGTCAAAACTACTTACAAGAACAAATGAAATTACCAGCGCAAAAAAAGTATTCATTTGATTAAGTCACTTATAGCTATCAATCATTAAAAAAATTTAATATTTATAAGACAAAAGTGACAATAATATCTTGTTGCCGCAATACCCACTTTCCGTGATTTTTTCAAAATACCCACTTTCCGTGATAAGCAAAAGATAAACTTTAATTTTAAGAATATTTTTCTGAAACATTTGATTTACAATTTAAAAAACCCATTAACAGTTAAGTCAGATTGTATTATATTTGCGTAAATAAAAAATAATGACTGAAAAAGTAACCCCTTATAAAGACTCTACATTAGGCAAAAAAGAACAAGTTGCCCAAATGTTTGATACTATCTCTGGAAACTATGATAATTTGAACCGCGTGATTTCATTTGGAATTGATATTAAGTGGCGAAAAAAAGTATTAAAAATAGTTTCTGACACTAAACCAAAAATCATTCTTGATATTGCAACAGGAACTGGCGACCTTGCTATTTTAATGACGCAAACTAATGCCGAGAAAATTATAGGTTTGGATATTTCTGCGGGAATGCTTGAAGTGGGAAAAAAGAAAGTAGAAGAAAAAAAACTGTCAAACGTTATTGACTTAGTTTTAGGGGATTCTGAAAACATACCTTTTGAAGACAATTATTTTGATGCAATTACTGTAGGTTTTGGCGTTCGAAACTTTGAGAATTTAGAGAAAGGTTTCGGAGAAATTTTAAGAGTTTTAAAACCAAACGGTGTTTTCGTTATTCTAGAAACTTCGGTACCTGATAAAACTCCTTATAAACAAGGATATAAATTCTATACTAAAAATATACTTCCAATTATAGGAAAACTGTTCTCTAAGGACAATTCGGCTTACGGATATTTATCTGAATCGGCTGCTGTTTTTCCTTATGGAGAAGCTTTAAACAATATTTTGAGAAAAATTGGGTTTATAGATGTTGTGGCGATGCCTCAAACATTTGGAGTTGCAACCATTTATTCTGCTTCTAAAAAATAGTATGAAAAAAACAGTAATCTTACTTTTATTAGTCTTAACGACAAAAGGATATTCTCAATTTGCTAAAAATATGTTTAGCAAAGATCCGATTATTAACCTCGAAAACTGGCAAAAACAGCGTTTGTATTTTGGTTATTATTTAGGCTTTAATAGTTTCGACTTTAAAATTGATTATAAAAATCCCGTACAACAAGATATTCAGGTAAAAAAAACTACCGGTTTTAATGTTGGTGTAGTTGCAGATTTAAGGCTGCAGGAATATATTAACCTGCGTTTTGAACCTGGTTTATACTATACAAAACGTGATTTGTATTATCCTGAATTAGCTTCTTTTGGAGAAAGCTCTTATTTAAGAGAGGTAAACAGTACGTATATTCATTTTCCTTTGTTGTTGAAATTTTCTTCGCTGCGTACCGGAAATATTCGTCCGTATATAGTTGGAGGAATGTCGACTACATTAAATTTATCTAGTAATTCGAAATCGCTGGATGATAATCACGAAGGAAAATTCAGGGTTAAACCCTGGACCACAGCTTATGAACTTGGTTTTGGAATTGATATTTTCTCTGAATATTTTATTTTCTCTCCTTCTATAAGAGGAATGTTTGGAATTACAGATGAATTAATTCGTGATAATCCTGCAAATGGAGCCAGTCCGTGGACAGATAATATTGATTCGATGAAATCAAGAGCGATTTTAATAAATTTCACTTTTCATTAAAACAATTTCTCAACTATTTCGTTTAAATTCACTTAGAATAATTGCTGTTGCTGTAGCTACGTTTAAACTTTCGGTTTTTTGTAGCTCTCCAAATCTTGGAATTGTGAGTCGGCTGGTAACCGTTTCTTCAATCTCTGCCGAAATACCATTGGCTTCATTACCCATAATAATGATTCCGTTTTGAGGTAAATTAGATTGATAAATGTTTTCTCCGTTCATAAAAGTTCCAAAAACCGGTAACTTTGTTTGTGCAATAAAAGTTTTCAAATCGACATAATTTACATTTACTCTGGTAATAGAACCCATTGTAGCCTGCACTACTTTTGGATTGTAGATATCGACGGTTTCTTTTGAACAAATTATTTGTTTGATACCAAACCAGTCGCAAAGACGTAAGATGGTTCCTAAATTTCCGGGATCACGAATGTCGTCTAAAGCTACAATTAAACCAGAGTCCAGTATTTTATTTTCGACAGGAATCTTAAAAACTGCCAAACATGAATTTGGGGTCGACAAAGCACTTATTTTTTTCAGTTCCTGCTCATTAATAAGTGTGCGTTTTGAAGATTGAACTGTTTCAAAATCATTTTGTGTGGTGTATAAATGCTCTAATTCAAAATTGGATTGCAAGAGTTCTTGAATTACTTTTACTCCTTCAGCAAAAAATAATTGATTTGCAAAACGTTGCTTTTTTTGATGTAAACCTGTTATAAGCTTTATTTGGTTTTTACTAACCATAAAATAATGTACTTTTGAATTAAATATTAAAAAACACTTGAAAAAGAATTCCACAAAAATAGTAGCATTTATTCTAATAGCAATATTTATTTCTGCTTGTAATGCCGTAAAAAGAGTTCCGGATGGAAAAAACCTTCTTGTAAAAAATAATATTCTGGTTAATGGAAAGTCTACAAATGATGAAACTGCATCAAATCAAATGTACCAAAAACCTAATGGTACTTTATTGGGTTATAAGCTGCGTTTGAATATGTACAATTTAGCCAATTTAAATCCTGACTCGACTTATCAGGCAAAATTTAAAAATAATCCCGGTCTTTACGAACGTCAGTCAAAAATATTATCTGCGAAACAAGTCGATCGTCTTGGTCAGTCTTTTTTATACAAAGGAATTCATGAATTTTTAAAAAACACAGGCGAACCTCCTGTAATCATTGATACTGCCAAAACAACAAAATCTTTGTTACGTTTAAAATATTATTATTTCAACAATGGTTTTTTCAATGTAAAAACAGATTATAGTATTGATAGTGTGGGCAGAAAAAAAGCTCAGGTAAATTATAATATTACAACCGGACCCGGTTATATTTTAGATTCAATTAAAACCAATATTCTTACTCCTGCTTTAGATTCGTTATATAAAACGAACAACGAACCTTCGCTTTTAAAATCCGGAACTCAGTTTAAAACTGCTGATTTTGAAGAAGAAAAAGCACGAATTACTACTTATTTCAGAAATCATGGCGCTTACTTTTTTCAGCCAACTTACATCAATTATAATATTGACACGATTGGCAAAAAAAATAAAGCTGATGTAACTTTAATTATCAATAACAACAATATTCAGGAAAGGGATTCAAGCAGAACAGAGCCTTTTAAATTGTATAAAATTAGCGATGTAAACATTTATACGGATTATTCTCCTACAAATGCAAAAACAAAAATCAATGATAGTACCACGTACAACAACTTTAATTTATACAGTTACAAAACCTTAAAATACAAACCCCGCGCCATAACTGACGCTATTTTTATTACAAAGGGAAGTACTTTTTCTGATACGCGTACAACACTTTCTTCACGGTATTTAAATAATTTGAAGATTTTTAATTATCCGTCGATACAATATGAAGTCGATAAACGAGACTCGACAGCACAATCTTTAATTGCGAATGTTTATTTAACGCCAAGAAAGAAATATAGTTTTGGTGCTACTTTAGATTTTACGCACTCTAATATTCAGGATTTCGGAATTGGAGCGAGTGTTTCTGAAACGATTCGAAATGTATTTAACAGGGCTGAAACTTTAGAAATTTCGGCACGTGTAAATGTTGGTTCATCAAAAGATATGGCAAATCCGAATGATAATTTCTTTAATGTTTCGGAATATGGAATTGATACCAAACTTAATTTCCCAAGGATTTTAATGCCTTTTGGAACTGAAAAAATTATTCCGAAAAGGATGATTCCTTCCACAAGTATTGCTGCAGGTTTTTCTAAACAAAGGAATATTGGTCTTGACAAGGAAAATTTTACGGGTGGATTGGCTTATAACTGGTCTCCTAAACGACGCAATACTGTAAAACTTGATTTGCTTAATGCACAGTTTGTACGTAATTTAAATCCGGGTAATTATTTTAGGGTTTATACTTCTTCTTATAAGGAATTAAACGGCATTGCAAATCAATACAATACGAATGCTTCAAACTTAGACGATAACGGAAATTTAATTATCAGTCAGGGAACAACAAATTTTACCAATGAAGTTTTAAACGGACAAACTGCCTTAACGCCAACAGATCCGCAATATAAAGATGTGGAAAGTATTGAGGAAAGAAGGGTTCGATTGACAGAAAACGATTTTATCCTGGCAACGAGTTATACTTTTACGACAACAACCAAAAAAGATCTTGCCGATAATACTTTTTATCAGTTTAAAACAAAAATAGAATCTGCAGGAACTTTATTATCAGCCATTTCAAGCGTTGCCAACTTGCCTAAAAACACAAATGGCAACTATGAAATTTTCAATCTTGAATATTCAGAATACATCAAAACTGAATTAGATTATATTAAACACTGGGATTTTGGCAAGGAAAAGGTTTTGGCGGTAAGAAGCTTTTTTGGAATCGCGATTCCGTTTGGAAATTCAAATTATATTCCTTTTTCACGAAGTTATTATTCTGGAGGTTCTAATGATAATCGTGCATGGCAACCATATTCATTAGGTCCGGGAAGTACCGATGCGATGAACGATTTTAATGAGGCTAATATGAAGATTGCAATGAGTGCCGAATTTCGATTTAAAATTTTTGGAGATGTTAAGGGAGCTATCTTTGCAGACGCCGGAAATATCTGGAATGTGCTCGATAATGTGATTGATGATAAAGCAAAATTCAACAACTTAAACGATTTAGCTGAAATTGCTTTGGGTTCAGGATTTGGTTTACGTTACGATTTAAGCTTTTTTGTTATTCGTTTAGATTTAGGGTTCAAGACCTATAATCCGGCGCATCCGGAAGGAGATCGTTGGTTTAAAGAATACAATTTTGGGCACTCGGTTTTAAATTTTGGAATAAATTATCCATTCTAATGCTAATTAATTCTTATTTTTGCAACCTAAAAACTAAAAACAACTATAAAAAAAATTACAATGGCACACAACATTAAACCCGGAGTAGCTACAGGAGATCAGGTTCAGGAAATTTTTAATTATGCGAAAGAAAAAGGATTTGCACTTCCAGCAGTAAATGTTACGGGGTCAAGTACTATTAATGGAGTTCTTGAGACTGCAGCGAAACTAAATGCGCCAGTTATCATTCAATTTTCAAACGGAGGAGCACAATTTAACGCTGGAAAAGGATTGTCTAATGCAGGTGAGAAATCAGCAATCGCTGGTGGAATTGCAGGAGCAAAACATATTCACACTTTAGCAGAAGCTTACGGTGCAACTGTAATTTTACACACAGACCACTGTGCAAAAAAATTATTACCTTGGATCGATGGTTTGTTAGATGCATCTGAAAAACATTTTGCAGAAACAGGAAAACCATTATTCAGTTCTCATATGATCGATTTGTCTGAGGAGCCAATCGAAGAAAATATCGAGATCTGTAAAGAATATTTAGCAAGAATGAGTAAAATGGGTATGACATTAGAAATCGAGCTGGGTATTACAGGTGGTGAAGAAGATGGTGTTGACAACTCTGATGTTGACAGTTCTAAATTATACACACAACCAGAAGAAGTAGCTTATGCTTACGAAGAATTATCTAAAGTAAGTCCTAAATTTACTATCGCTGCTGCTTTTGGAAACGTTCACGGTGTTTACAAACCAGGAAACGTAAAATTAACTCCGAAAATCTTAAAAAACTCTCAGGATTTCGTTCAAAACAAATTCAAAACTGGTCCTAATCCGGTAGATTTCGTTTTTCACGGAGGTTCAGGTTCTACACTTGAAGAAATCAGAGAAGGAATTAGCTACGGAGTTATCAAAATGAACATTGATACAGATTTACAATTTGCATACACAGAAGGAATTCGTGATTATATGGTTAAAAATATTGACTATTTAAAAACACAAATCGGTAACCCGGAAGGTGCTGAAGTTCCTAACAAAAAATATTATGACCCAAGAAAATGGGTACGTGAAAGCGAAGTGACATTCAATACAAGACTTGAGCAAGCTTTTGCAGACTTAAATAACGTTAATACACTTTAAAAAAGTGATCAGTAAACAGTTTTAAGTTTTCAGTTATAATGCTGAATACTTAAAACTGATTATTAAAAACTGAACACTGGAACTGATTACTGAACACTGAAAACTAGACAAATGGCTTGGTTTAAAAGACAAGAAAAAGGGATTACGACCGCTACAGAAGATAAAATGGACGTTCCGAAAGGATTGTGGTACAAATCTCCGACTGGAAAAATTATTGATGCTGATGAATTAGCCCGAAACTTATTTGTTAGTCCGGAAGATGATTTTCACGTTAGAATTGGAAGCGCAACCTATTTTGAAATTTTATTCGACAACAACGAATTTGTTGAGTTAGATAAAAACATGACATCAAAAGATCCTTTGCATTTTGTGGATACAAAAAAATATGCAGAGCGATTGAAAGATGTAATGGAAAAAACTCACTTAAAAGACGCTGTACGTACGGGAGTAGGAAAATCTAAAGGAAAAGAACTTGTAATTTGCTGTATGGATTTTGCCTTTATTGGTGGATCTATGGGAGCTGTTGTAGGTGAAAAAATTGCCAGAGGTATTGATCACGCGATCAAAAACAAAATGCCTTTTGTAATGATTTCTAAATCTGGTGGAGCTCGTATGATGGAAGCAGCGTATTCGTTAATGCAATTAGCAAAAACATCTGTAAAATTAGCGCAGCTTGCCGAAGCTGGTTTACCATACATTTCTTTATGTACAGATCCAACTACGGGAGGAACAACTGCATCTTACGCCATGTTAGGAGACATCAATATCTCTGAGCCAGGCGCTTTGATTGGTTTTGCCGGACCGCGTGTGGTTCGTGATACTACAGGAAAAGATTTACCGGAAGGTTTTCAAACGGCTGAGTTTCTTTTAGAGCACGGTTTCCTTGATTTTATTACACCAAGAAAAGATTTAAAAGAAAAAATCAACTTATATATTGATTTGATTCAGAATAGTACAATTAGATAGTTTTAAACTTCTAAAGACATATAAAATCCCATTTGCTTCGGCTGATGGGATTTTTTTATATCTTTATTTTAAATCTTATTTCTATGACAAGAATTTTTATTGGTTTTATCATTTGTTTTTTTCTTTTAAATTGTGGTAAAAAAGAAGAGAATGTTGAGATTAAAAATAAACCATATATTATTTCCTATGAAGATCAAAAACTTCAAAAGTATATCGATTCATCAAATAAAACCAATAGAAAAATATTCTTACCTTTTAAAAGTTTTTATGGAGAAAGCCATCTTATTATTGATAAAAAAGGTGATTTATATTACTATCAACAAAAGTATACAGGGATTGACTGCGGAACAGGTAGAGAAAACGACACCCTTCCTCATTTTTTAAATTTACAGCCAAAAGATATTCTAAAAATCCCTGAAACAATCTTAACTGATCTTCTATTAGAAAACATTTTGAACAAAGCAGAAAACAGACGAATTTTAATCATTGCATCTCAAAACGACACAATAAAAAACACTTCTTTTTTTAATTTTATAAATAAAAATAAATTACGAGCTTACGAAATAAGAAGAACAACCCAAGAAGAAGATACCGTTCTAAAATACAAGAAAAACAATGAATCTTACTATCCAGATGAAATCAAATGGGATCGAACTAAAATCAAGCTTCCTAATTAGAAACTAAAAAATGTCTCGTTCCTACGGAATATTTTTTAACATATCATCTTCTAACGGATTAATCCCGAAGCTTCGGGACGTTGCTGCAAAATATGTCATTCCTCCGGAATTTTATGCAGCGTTCCAAAGGAACAAAACATATTGTAGGGATGGATTTTAATCCATTCTTCGCAATGAGAACACACCGTTTTCTCATTACGATTTTAGTTCGTGTTGTTTTTTGGCCTGTTATTTTTTAATTCCTTTTCGGCTATTTTAAAAGCTACTTTTTCGCGCCATATTGCATATCGTTCTCTAAAAACTATTTTTATAGCACTATCAACTGCGCCGTGCATAAATAAACTCCAAACGCTTGCCATTTTTCGGGTTATGGATGAATCCCAGGCACGAAGACTGAGAGAAAAAGAACCGTCTATATAACGCATCCAATGCCACATTCCGGTTGGCATGAATAACGTATCGCCATGTTCCAGAAAAACTTCGTAACCTTCAACGCCTTTTAGAGCGGGAAATTTTTCAAAATCGGGATTGGCAACATCGTAATCTTCTAAGGCGTACGTGGTATTTGGAACGCAATAAAGTCGTTTTTTCCATTTATTATCAAACAATATAATATGTTTTCTTCCTCCAAAATGTGTGTGGAAAAGATGGGGTAAATCGATGTCATAATGCAAAAAGGTAATAGCTTTTGAACCTCCAAAAAACATGGCGGGCATACTTTCTATAAAACCACCCATTAATTCTTTTGGAATTTTTACGTCATTAATTAATTCGGGGCGATGTTTAAAAAGATTGAAGAAAAAAATTCGAAGCTGTGTTGGCTCGTTTTTTATTAGATCCAGATAATCGCCAAATTTCATATTGGCAATTGAGGCATTAATTACTTTTTTAGGATCTGCTTTTGAATTATCAACTAATTTTACTTCAATATCTCCGGCAATTTGCTTAAAATAATCGATTGTCCATTTGTCTCTTGCGGGCCAATCTTTTGTTAATCCTTTTATAATTAGAGGGTTTCTTTTATCTAAATAGTTCTTTTTAAAATCTTCTCTAGAAATAGACTCAACTGTATCAACATTTTTTAGAATAAAGCTCATTATTTATTAATTTAAATTATCTGGCTAACCAAAAATATCTAATTATTTATAGCCTTCAAAATTTAAAGTAAAATATTACAAACCAATATATTACATTCCTGTTCGAATAGCTTCAACCGGATCTAAATTTGCAGCTGAAATTGCGGGTAAAATTCCGGAAATTAATCCGATAAGTGCGGCAAGAGTTGTTCCTAAAACGATATTTCCAAAACTTAAAACAAATTCAAAATCCAGTGCTTTTGTTAAGATTAATGCAATTGCCCAAACCATTAATAAACCAATGATTCCGCCAATTACAGAAAGAATTATCGCTTCGAATAAAAACTGAAATAAAATGAATCGGTTTTTAGCGCCAAGCGATTTCTGAATTCCAATTAAATTAGTTCTTTCTTTTACGGAAACGAACATAATATTGGCAATTCCAAAACCTCCAACTAAAAGAGAAAATCCGCTGATAATCCAACCTACTACATTCATCTGACCTAAAATTCCGTCGATAAAATCGGTAAACCCAGAAAGTATATTGATGAAAAAATTATCCATCTCGCCTGCTTTCATTCCGCGAATTGCTCTAAGTTTTTGTGCAACTTCGGCTTTATAAGCATCCATATCGATGCCTTTTACAGGTTTTAAAACAATTACGGGCGTCATTGCGTCGCTGTCGCCATACATTCTGCGTAAAAAATTTGCAGGAAAATAAACAGAAGTATCATTACTGTCGCCAAAAAATCCTGCTCCTTGTTTTTTCATTACACCAATTACGGTAAAACGCTGTCCGTACAAACGAATACTTTTTCCGATGGGATCACTTTCTCCAAAAAGTCCGTTGGCAATATCATATCCTAAAACAATTACGGGAGTTCCTGAATTTGATTCAGATTCGTTGTAAAATCTTCCCTTATCAAAACTTACTCCGTCAATGTCGACCATCTCAAATGATGAAGGAACCATATTTACATCGGCAACGGTTTTCGAATCGTATTTTAAACTTTCGTGATTTACGAATAATTGATACCCAACCTGCTCTGTATTATTAAGTGAATTTTTCAAACTGATATATTCGTCATATTTCACATTGGGAAATTGTTCTCTTTTCCATTGTGGAATTTCTGACGGACCGAAACAATATTTCATTAAATAAATCGTATTTTTATCTAAACTGCTCAAATCTTTAGAAATTTTTCGGTCTAAAGAATCAACGGCAGCAAGAACGGCAATGATTGAAAATATACCTATTGTAACGCCTAACAATGATAATAAAGTTCGCAATTTATTATTTCGTAAAGCATTAATGGCAAAGCTCAGACTTTCTTTTAATAACCTAAGATAAAGTAGCATATAGTAGTATTTTTCAATAAAGTAAAATTCAATAAATTAAAATCAAAAACCTAATAAAAAGTAACTTACTCATGAGTACATTTTTTTAAGATAATGTTACATTAAATCCTTTAAAATAATATTTAAAAAAACTACTTTTGCAGTCTGAAAATCATAACTACACAATGAGCACAACTAAAACAATACAATCAGCATTAATATCTGTTTTTTCGAAAGATGGGCTGGAGCCAATCGTTAGAAAATTACACGAACAAAATGTAACACTTTATTCGACTGGAGGAACCGAAGATTTTATTAAAAACCTAGGAATTCCTGTAGTTCCTGTTGAAGATATTACTTCTTTTCCTGAAATTCTTGGCGGAAGAGTAAAAACATTACACCCGAAAATTTTTGGCGGAATTTTAAATCGTCAGGATAACGAAAGTGATGTTCAGCAAATGAAAGAATTTGATATTCCTCAGATTGATTTGGTTATTGTTGATTTGTATCCGTTTGAAAAAACGGTTGCTTCCGGTGCAAGCGAACAGGATATTATTGAAAAAATTGATATTGGCGGAATTTCATTGATTCGTGCCGGTGCAAAAAACTTTAAAGACACTGTTATTGTTGCTTCGGTAAACGAATATAGTTTGCTTCTTGATTTGATTACAGAGCAAAACGGAGCGACAACTCTTGAAAACAGAAGATTGTTTGCAACAAAAGCATTCCACGTTTCATCTCATTATGATGGTGCTATTTTTAATTATTTTAATACTGACGAAACTATCTACAAAGAGAGTATTGCAGGCGGACAGATTTTAAGATATGGAGAAAACCCACATCAAAAAGGTTTCTTTTTTGGAGATTTTGATGCAATGTTTAAAAAAGTTCACGGAAAAGAGTTATCTTACAATAATTTATTAGACGTTGATGCAGCTGTAAACTTAATAAATGAGTTTAAAACTGACGGACCAACGTTTGCTATTTTAAAACATAATAATGCTTGTGGTTTAGCTTCAAGAAAAACAATTAGCGAAGCTTATTTAGCAGCTTTGGCTTGCGATCCAACATCTGCTTTTGGTGGAGTTTTGATTGCAAATACTAAAATTGATTTAGCTACAGCGCAGGAAATCAACAAATTATTCTGCGAAGTTGTAATTGCTCCAAGTTATGATGATGATGCAATTGCAGTTTTACAAGAAAAGAAAAACAGAATTATATTAGTTCAAAATGAAGTTGAATTACCTTCAAGACAAGTAAGAACTTGTCTTAATGGTTTGTTAATTCAGGACAGAAATAATATTACAGATACTAAAGAGCATTTAAAAACCGTTACTACTACAGAGCCTACTGCTCAGGAAATAGAAGATTTGATATTTGCTTCAAAAATTTGTAAAAACACAAAATCAAATACGATTGTTTTTGCAAAAAACGGAACATTAATTTCGTCAGGAACAGGTCAGACCTCAAGAGTTGATGCTTTAATGCAGGCTGTTGATAAAGCGAAAGCTTTTGGTTTTGATTTAACCGGCGCTTCTATGGCAAGTGATGCATTTTTCCCTTTTCCGGATTGTGTAGAGTTAGCCAAAAAAGCAGGAATAACGGCTGTAATTCAGCCAGGAGGATCTATTAAAGACGAATTAAGTATTAATTATTGCAACGAAAATAATCTTGCAATGGTATTTACAGGAACACGTCATTTTAAACATTAATTTGTTTAACTTTGTTCGATAAATTATTTATAACATTTTAAACCCCTAAAAAACTTATGGGATTTTTTGATTTCATGACCGAGGATATTGCGATAGACCTTGGTACCGCAAACACTTTAATCATTCACAATGATAAAGTTGTTATTGATAGTCCATCAATCGTTGCACGTGATCGAATATCAGGCAAAATCATTGCTGTTGGTAAAGAAGCTAACATGATGCAGGGTAAAACACATGAAAACATCAAGACCATAAGGCCTTTGAAGGATGGTGTAATTGCCGATTTTGATGCTTCAGAAAAAATGATCAATATGTTCATTAAAAGTATACCAGCATTAAAGAAAAGAATGTTTACGCCAGCTTTACGCATGGTCGTATGTATTCCTTCTGGTATTACTGAAGTGGAGATGCGAGCTGTAAAAGAATCTTGTGAAAGAGTAAACGGAAAAGAAGTTTATTTGATTCACGAACCTATGGCAGCAGCAATTGGTATTGGTATCGATATTATGCAGCCAAAAGGAAACATGATTGTTGATATTGGTGGTGGTACTACTGAAATCGCGGTTATCGCTTTAGGCGGAATTGTATGTGACAAATCTGTAAAAATTGCAGGTGACGTTTTTACAAATGACATCGTTTATTACATGCGTACACAACACAATCTTTTTGTGGGAGAAAGTACTGCAGAGAAGATAAAAATTCAAATTGGGGCTGCTATCGAAGATTTAGATGGTCCGCCAGAAGATATGTCAGTTCAGGGTAGAGATTTACTTACCGGTAAACCAAAACAAGTTGATGTTTCTTACCGTGAAATTGCTAAAGCATTAGATAAATCAATACAACGTATTGAAGATGCTGTAATGGAGACTTTATCTCAAACACCTCCTGAATTAGCTGCTGATATCTACAATACAGGTATCTATTTAGCTGGTGGAGGATCAATGTTAAGAGGTCTTGATAAACGTATTTCGCAAAAAACAGATTTACCTGTTTACATTGCCGAAGATCCGTTAAGAGCTGTAGTTCGTGGAACTGGAATGGCACTTAAAAACATTGCAAAATTCAAAAGCATCTTAATAAAATAAGATTCAAAATAACAAATCAAAATATCTTTATAAGAGTCGAATTGAATCATTCGGCTCTTATAAAATTTGAAACCCAAAAGCATATCCTGAAACAAAATAACCGAACAAGAAATGCAGCAAATTTTTAATTTCATTATAAGAAACAGTAATCGATTGCTGTTTTTGCTGCTTTTAGGTATTTCGTTGGCTCTCACAATTCAATCCCATTCTTACCATAAAAGCAGAGTAATCAGTTCGGCTAATTTTTTAAGCGGAGGTGTTTATGAAAAAATCAATCATGTAAATGAATATTTGAATTTAAGAACCGAAAATGACGAGCTGGTACTTGAAAACGCAAGATTAAAAAGTCTCTTATTTAATAAAGAAGACACCACAAAAATACCTTTGGCTGATAGTATAAAAGGAGTAAAACCTGCTGATATCATTGTTTCAAAAGTAATTCATAATTCATACAGCACACACGAAAACTACATTACCTTAAACTCCGGTTCAAAAGAAGGAGTTAAACAGGATATGGGAGTAATCAATAGTTTAGGAATTATTGGTGTTGTCGATAATACATCAAAAAACTACTCTACTGTGGTAAGTATTTTGAATATGAAATCGCAGATTAATGCAAAAATCAAAAAATCAAATCACTTTGGTTCATTAACCTGGAACGGTAAAAGTACCGGATTTGTTCAGCTTGAAGATGTACCGAGATTAGCTTCTATCAGAAAAGGCGACACCATTGTTACCGGTGGTCAATCTGTTATTTTCCCTGAAGGAATTAACATTGGTACCGTTGATAAAATATACATCAAAGACAAAACAAGTTTTTATGTTATTAACGTAAAACTGTTTAACGATATGACCAATCTTGGACATGTTTACATTATTAAGAGTAAAGACCGGGAAGAACTTATTAATTTAGAAAAAAAGGGGAAAGATGAATAGCGCATTGTTAGTCAATATTTTTCGGTTTATTGTGTTACTGGCAATTCAGGTTGTTATTTTTAATAATATGAATTTCCTGGGATACATAAGTCCTTTTCCGTATATCTTATATATTATTCTTTATCCGGTAAACAGTAATAAATCTGGCTTGATTATCTCTAGTTTCTTATTGGGTCTTACCATGGATACGTTTTGTAATTCTGGTGGAATTCACGCAACAGCTTGTGTAATTCTGGCTTATTACAGGCCTTATATTTTTAAATTTTCATTTGGTTTAAGTTACGAATATCAAACTATAAAACTAAATGATTCCTTAACACCTGAACGTTTTTCATTTATATTAGTATCTGTTTTAATACATCACATTGTACTATTTGTACTTGAAGCTTTCCAGTTTAAATTTATCTGGGATATTCTGGTCAGGACTTTATTTAGTTCAGCATTTACCATAGTTATTTCAATCATAATAATATATCTTATTAAGCCTAATAGAAGATGAGAAAAGTTCTGCTGCCCTCTTTAATTATTATTGCAGCATCTTTGCTAGTGATCAGGATATTTTATTTGCAAATTATTGATGATTCTTTTAAATTAAAATCAGAAAATAATGCAATTAAAAAAGCTTATGATTATCCGGAAAGAGGATATATTTATGACAGAAATGGAAAATTATTAGTTGCCAATCAGGCTTCTTATGATATCATGGTTATTCCGAGAGAAATCAAAGAAAACCTTAATGTTTCTGAATTTTGTAATTTATTAGGCATTACAACTGACGAATACTATAAAAGAATTGCAAAGGCAAAAGTTTATAGTCCGCGATTACCATCTGTATTTTTATCTCAATTAAATAAATCAGAGTTTGCTGCTTTTCAGGAAAAGATCAGAAAATATGAAGGTTTCTATTTTCAGAAAAGATCGCTTCGTGATTATGAGGTAGATTATGGTGCTAATATATTTGGGTTTATCACTCAGGTAAACGAAAATTTAATTGCCAAAAATCCATACTACAATAGCGGTGATTTAATTGGAAAACAAGGTGTTGAAGAAAGTTACGAAGAAATTTTACGCGGAATAAAAGGGGTAAAATATATTCAGAAAGACAAATACAATCGAGAAATTGGTTCTTATAAAGATGGAAAATACGATACCATCGCCGTTGCCGGAGAAGATATCAATTTAACCATTGATGCCGAACTTCAAAAGTACGGTGAAGAATTAATGATTAATAAACGAGGAGGAATTGTTGCTATTGAACCAAAAACCGGAGAAATTCTGGCTTTGGTTACTGCTCCGTCTTATGATCCGGGAATTTTAGTTGGAAGACAAAGATCTAAAAACTATACACTTTTATATCATGATTCGATCGCAAAACCTTTATACGACAGAGGGCTTCTGGCAGAATATCCTCCGGGTTCGCCATTCAAAATCTTAACCGGTTTAGTTGCATTGCAGGAAGGTGTTATCAATGAGCAGACAACTTTTATGTGTCATCACGGATTTAGTTATGGTAGAGGACGTTTTATGAAGTGTCACGGTTTTGGCCCGCATCAATTGCATAACGGAATTTATAATTCTTGTAATACCTATTTTGCAAATGCATACATGTTAACCATTAATAAATTTTCTGATCCGGGAAAAGCTGTTGACGTTTGGAGTGATCACATAAAAAGTTTTGGATTAGGTCAGTTTATGGGTTATGATTTACCTACAGGTAAAAAAGGAAATATTCCAACATCTAAAACCTATAAAAAAATATATCCTAATGGAGGGTGGAGAAGCACAACAATTGTATCAAATTCAATTGGTCAGGGAGAAGTTTTAATGACGCCAATACAACTTGCCAACATGATGGCGACAGTTGCCAATCAGGGTTATTATTACACACCTCATATCATTAAAAAGATTGAAGGCAAAAAAATTGATGCTAAATTTACTACCAAGCATGTTACAACAATTGATCAAAAATATTTTCCGCCTGTAATAAGTGGTTTATTTGATGTATACAATAAAGGAACAGCTTATGCGCTTAGAGTAGAAGGCATTGATATTTGTGGAAAAACGGGTACGGCAGAAAATTTCGCTAAAATAAACGGAAAAAGAACACAGCTTAAAGATCACTCTATCTTCGTGGCTTTTGCTCCAAAAGACAATCCGAAAATTGCTATAGCGATTATGATCGAAAATGGAGGTTTTGGTGCTACAGTTGCAGGACCAATTGCGAGTTTGATGATCGAAAAATATCTTAGAAAGAAAATTACGAGAACAGATTTAGAAGTTCGTGTATTAAATAAAAGCTTAGCAGGCGAATATGCTAAATTAGGAGGAATGACTGAAGCAAGCGCTATCGAATCTACTCCTAAAGACTCTGTTTTAAAAGCTAAAATTGTTGTTCCGAAAGTACCAACAGCCAAAACAGAAATTAAAAAAACAGCCGTAGACACTACTAAAGACAACTAATAAGGATTATTTCAAATGAGAAATCAAAGTGTAAAAAATAATATTGATTGGATAAGTGTCTTTATCTATATTGCCTTAGTAACTCTAGGCTGGCTGAATATATATTCATCTTCCCTACTGTCTACAGACGGTACTTATGAAAAACAATTAATATTTATTGCCTGTACAATTCCGCTAATATTTGTCGTTCTTTTTGTCGATGGTAAATTTTATGAAAAATACGCCAGTATTATATTTGGTGTTTCTTTGTTATCATTAGCCGGTTTGTTTCTTTTTGGAAAAACCATTGCAGGGCAAAGATGTTGGTATGCTATCGGAAGTTTTACAATTCAGCCTTCTGAGTTTGCAAAAGCCGCAACATCATTGGCTTTAGCCAAATATTTAAGTGACAGTCAAATTAATTTAAAGGAAACAAACAGACAAATTCAGGCATTGGCTATTGTGTTTTTGCCCGTTTTTTTAATTTTACCGCAACCAGATCCGGGAAGTGCTTTAATATATAGTATTTTTATTGTGGTTCTTTTTAGAGAAGGATTGCCATCCTGGTATGTCTGGACTGGCTTTATAACGATTCTGCTTTTTGTGTTAACCTTGGTGCTGGAACCCTATGTAGTAATCCTTATTGCTTTGGGAGTTTTAATCATAATACATTTTAAAGGTCGGGCTGTAGATCGAAATATACTTTTAAGTACTATACTTTTGGCTTTGATTTCCGGTTTTGTTTTATCTGTTGATTATGTATTTGACAATGTATTCAAACAACACCACAGAGACCGTTTTAATATCTTGCTTGGAAAAACAGTTGATATGAAAGGTATTGGATACAATACAAATCAATCTGAAATTGCAATTGGATCCGGTGGATGGATTGGAAAAGGCTTTTTAGAAGGAACTCAGACCAAAGGAGGTTTTGTTCCTGAACAACATACCGATTATATTTTTACAACTGTTGGTGAGGAATGGGGCTTTACAGGTTCTTTAGTCGTAATCGCATTATTTGTTGGCTTGCTTTTAAGGGTAATTTATTTGGCAGAAAGACAAAAAACAAAATTTAGCAGGGTTTATGGTTATTGTGTTGCAGGAATTTTATTCATTCACTTTTTTGTAAATATTGCAATGGTTGTCGGTATTTTTCCAACTATTGGAGTTCCGCTGCCGTTCTTTTCATACGGAGGATCAGGACTTTGGGGATTCACTATTTTATTGTTTATCTTTTTAAAGATGGATGCCAATAAGGTAAATGAATGGTAAGAGTTTAAATTCCAAAATAAAGATTAAATTACAATATTGAAATTCCAAATTTCAACTTATATATAAAAAAATCCAAGCAAAAGCTTGGATTTTTTGTGCTTAAAATTGTATCGCTTTTAAGTTTAAAAACCATTTACTGATTATTTATTTACATAAAAAAAGTCCGAGGTTTAAAACCTCGGACTTTTTTTATATGAATATGATCTAATTTATATTTTTTCTATTGGTCTTTTCTTTAGTAATTTAAGAAGCACCGGGAATGTAGATATGATCACAATTATTATAATAATGTATTCTATATGTTCTTTTAAATCTATTCCTTGTTTTAAGAACACTCCGTACAAATAATGCCCTGAAAAGATTAAGACAAAGGACCACAAAAATGAACTTAGAATATTATAGAACATAAATTTCTTTTTATCCATAGAAACTATTCCTGCTATAATTGGAGCGAATGTTCTAAAAATAGGTAAGAAACGTGCGTAAATAATTGCTTTTCCTCCATATTTTTCAAAGAAATCTTTTGATTGCAATAGGTATTTCTTTTTAAACCAGAAAGTATCTTCTTTTTTAAACAAATAATAACCGCTTTTTGCACCAAACCAGTAACCAGTCATGTTTCCAAGAACACCCATAATGGCAACCAAAATTGAAAGTATAAAAACATTTATAAAATCACTTGGAATATAAACTACATTTTGAATTAAATCACGACTGTAAATACCTGCTAAAAAAAGTAAACTATCTCCGGGAAGAAAAAAACCTGCAAAAAGTCCTGTTTCAGCAAAGACTATAAACAAAACAATATACAAACCAATTTGAAAACCTCCAATACTTAAAGTTATATAGAATTCAGGATTTATTAATTGGGTCCAATCAAAATTATTCATAAAATGGTTTGGTTACATTTATAGTTGGTGAAAGTAGCAATAATTTACTTTAACCACAATTAAATACGGTATTTTAAAGATAAATTAACTATTAAAAAAGCCCAGGTTTAAACTTGGGCTTCATTCATTTATTCTCGTTCGTATTTACAGCATGCATGTAAATTATCATAATCTGTCTGCGTTGCTTTTACATCTTTTGTATCATGACCAACTTTTGCAATCGCTTTATTTAAATCATCAGGCGACGATTTCTCCTCGTTTAAAATTACAGATAATTGATGTGAGCTTATATCCCAATTGGCTGTTTTTACACCAGGAACACTGTAAGCCGCTTTTTCAATTCGCTTTTTACACTGCTCACAATTTCCGTTTACTTCTGTCGTATATTTAAAGTTCTTGTTTTTTTTAGTTTGAGCCTGAGCCGAAAATCCTAAAAAGGTGATCAATGCTATTAAAATTAAATTTTTACTCATGCCTTTTATATTGCTTTTTTTGTATTCGTGAATCGTTGATTTCATCTTATTAATTATTTATTGTTATTGAAATTGAAATTGATATTGAACTATTTTATTTTAAATCGTAATCCTGCATAATACATTTGTCCATAAATTGGAGCGTATGCAACAGAAGCATCAAAATTTGGTCCAAATGGATCATTGGCGCCCAAAATTGCTTTTTCCTGTTTGTAGTTCCCAATGTTTTCTCCGCCAATATAAACTTCAAAAACCGATGAAAAAACTCTTGTTACCTGAATATTCATTACAGCGTATGACGGTGAAAAATTCGGAAACTGATCTGCAACAGGATTTGAAGCTGTATAAGGTAATTGCTGTTTTCCTGACCAGTTAAAAGTATAATCGAATTTCCATTGTTTATCATTATTCAGGTTGGTTTCGTATTCCAGATTTCCTAAAAAACGATGTTTTGCCTGCAACGGACGCTGAAACGTTCCTCGTAAATAATCTGTTTGAATGTCGTAATATTTATATGCTGTCCTTAAATTCAGATTATGGACTAATTCGTAATTAAACTCAACCTGTAAACTATTAGCAAATGAATTTCCTTTTAAATTATAGAACAAAACTTCCTGCGGACTTTGCATTAAATCGACAACTGCCTGATTTTGAAAATCAGTTCGGTAGAAATCAAAACCTGCATCGGCATTTTTATTAAAAAGTTTAAACTTCTGCGAAAAACTAATTCCGTAATTCCATGCAATTTCAGGATTTAATCCATAGATTTTTCCATTGTTATCCAAAATAGAAAATGTTCTTGAGCTTGCGAATAGCTGTTGGTTTTCGGCGAAAATATTAGCTGAGCGTTTTCCTCTTCCTGCAGAAAAACGAATTACACCATTTTTCCACGGATTATATCTCATATGCAAACGAGGCGTTACAAAAAAGCCAAGTCGGTTATGATTATCAACTCTTCCTCCTAAAATTAAACTAAAATTATCGGTGTTGTCATATGTATATTCAAAAAAGGCTCCAACCGAATTATCAATTCTGCTATAATCATTTACATTCACAAATTCCTGATATTGATCATAAGTAAAATTTAAACCCGTCGTGAATTTGTGTTTTGTATTATTGATAATCGAATTGAAAATTAAATTCGAATAATAACTGTTTTGCTTAATATCATATTGATTTAAACCAAAATAAGAATTTTGATTATGGCTGTTGAAAGCATTTTGAAAACCAATACTCTGATATGGCATATCCGGAAAAACGTATCCAATTTTGGTAGAAACATCAAACCGTTCTGTATTGATTTCTGATCCCCAATGATTTGTTGTTCCGCGATCTCGGTCTTTATCAAAATCAACTTCTCCGGTTTGTTTTTTATCATTCATATATCTGAAATTGATAAAACTCACCAAACCGCTTTCAGGATCATAGTATTGATAGCGGTTTAAAATATTGATTTGTTTTCCTAACGGATTATCTAAAAACCCGTCGTTGTTCATGTCATTTTTAGACACTCGGGTATTTCCGTGTACAAATAAACTTGTCGCCCATTTATCGGATATTTTTTTATTGAAATGCGTATTGAGTTCAAAGCGGGAATCGGTAGAACCATAAGCGTTCAGGAAAAACGGAATGTCGCTTAAAGGCTTTAAAAGTTCTGTATTTATTTGTCCCGAAATACTCTCGTAACCGTTAATGACACTTCCGGCGCCTTTGGTAATCTGAACACTTTCTATCCAGGTTCCGGGCGTAAAAGATAATCCATATGCCTGAGAAGCACCGCGTACCGATGGAATATTTTCTTCGGTGATCATTAAATACGGACTTGTTAAACCAAGCATTTTTATTTGTTTGGTTCCTGTTAAAGCATCAGAGAAATTGACATCTATGGAAGGATTTGTTTCAAAACTTTCGGCCAGATTACAACACGCTGCTTTCAGCAATTCTTTGCTGGTTATTACGGTTGTATTAGCGGTAAGCGTATAGGATTTTTTAATTCCTTTTTGCTTTTTTGTAATTTTTACTTCTTCTAAATCTTCTTGCGAAAACACAGAAACAGAAAGCAAAACCATCACAAAAAGCATGATATTTTTTTGCATAAAAAATGATTTTAATTATTTAGAAAATTCTGTTTTTAAGTTTTCCGATACATCAGAAAAACAAAAACAGTACATTACAAACCATAAAAGGGTTTGATTCTAAATATTAAAATCAGGCGTAAAAAATATATTGTCGATATAATTTATATAATGGAGGTGCATTCGCATGAGAATAATACGAAATGATTTGATTGCTTTTGAAATTAGGTATCGATAAAAAAGCAATTGGTTTAAATTCCTGAATTATTGCTGGAAAAGCAATCTGAAAAAAAAATATTTTAAAGGTAGCGTCATCTGATTTTTTCTCCAAATGAACTACTTTATCTTTACAACAAGATGATTTTTTTTCTTTTGCTCCACAGCATTGTTTTTCCGGTGAGGCAGAAACTGTGGTGTTTAATGAAACCGAAGCAATTTTACCTCCGCAATAATGCACATCAAAAGCAAACCCAATGTTGGATACCAACAATAGGAACGCTAAAAATAATCCGGTGCACTTTTTTAAATTCATATTGCAAAACTATTTAAAAAGCTTCGAAAAAGCGCTAACAAAATGTTATTTTTTAAGATTTTGCTGCTGATAATAAAAAGCCGGAATAAATAAGAGCACAAATATGGGCTGGATAACAAATCGTCTTACATAGAAAAGAATCCAGTTTCCTTCAGGATAAAATTTCAGAATTATAAAAAACATACTAAAAAGCAGCAGCAAAAAAAATACATATAAAATTGTACTGAACTTAACGATCTCAATATCTTCAAACAGCGAGTAAATTAATAGTAAAGATAAAATCGCATTTAAAAAATAACGAAATAAAAGCCCTTCAAAAAGCCTAAAAGAATCTACTGCAGGAAAAGGCAAATTTTTAAAATCAGTTTCAAAATAATCTAAAAAAGGATCGTAAAAGAATTGGTTTTCGAAACCTCTAATGATTCCAAAACATATTACAACCAAAATTGTAACTATAATTTTCAGTTTATGCTCGAATATTTTATTTAGCATATTTTGAAAATTTATTCACCCAAATAATCCACAAAATAAAAACAAGTCCGTAAATTATTAGTGGAAAAAGAACACCATGTAAAATATGTTCTTTTTCGGGAAAATAAAATAACAAAATAGTTAATAACGCGATTCGAATTACATTCAATATATATATAAGGAGTACACCGGATATGATAAAAAGTAAAGTGGTTTTGAATTTGCCTGAAAACGCAATTACAAAAGAAACAAATAATATAAGCACACTTACAGCATTACAGCCTTCTATAATTCTGAGTGTGTATTTTTGATTGTACCAAACCTCTAAATAAGGTTTTGAAATACTTTTAAAAATTTTGATATCACAATTAAACCAACGCATCAGCTGATCGACATTATGCCCGGCAAAATTTGTTATTCCATCAATGTTAGTTGTTTCAAAACTATTTAAATATAATTTATAAAGAACTGTAAGCAAGATGTAAACTCCAAAAAAAGTACTGATAAAAATTAAAAATGGCTTGAATTGTATTAAATATTTTCTCAAAAGATTTTTTTTTCAAATTTATGTATTTTTTGAGTTCAGCTTTAAATACTTTTGTATAAAATTTTTATATCATGACATTTCAGGAATTACAACCAAAAATAAGCGCTATAGTAGCTGATAACAATAGTGTTAGAGACGAAAAACTTTTATCAATCTGCCAATTATTAAATGAGAATGTAGAATATTATAACTGGGTTGGTTTTTATTTTGCCAATCACGAAAACAGAACGCTGCATTTAGGCCCGTATGTTGGTGCAGAAACAGATCATACCGTGATTCCGTTTGGAAAAGGAATTTGTGGTCAGGTTGCAGAAAGCAATGCTAATTTTGTAGTGCCGGATGTTGCTGCTCAGGATAATTATATTGCCTGCAGCTTTACAGTAAAATCTGAAATTGTGGTTCCTTTATTTGTAAATGGTGTAAATATTGGTCAAATTGACATTGACAGCCATGTTATAGATCCTTTTACAGAAGCCGACGAAAGGTTTTTAGAGTTTGTTAATCAAGAAGTTGCTAAATTATTTTAAAAAATTGGACACTTAAAAGATTAAAAAAAGATTATTTTTAGTCTAAATTGTTTAATCTGTAAATTTTTCATTCTTTAAATTTATTTTTTCAAAAAAAAGTAGTAATTTTGCACCGTCTTACAAAAGATGTACGACTACATAAAAATCATTAAATAATATTGGAATGTATTTAACTAAAGAAAAGAAAGAAGAGATTTTCGCTCAACACGGTAGTGCAACAAATACTGGAAGCGCAGAAGGTCAGATTGCATTGTTCACTTACAGAATTTCACACTTAACTGAGCACTTGAAAAAAAATCGTCACGATTACAACACTGAACGTTCACTTGTACTATTAGTAGGTAAAAGAAGAGCTTTGTTGGATTACTTGAAAAAGAAAGAGATCAACAGATATCGTGAGATTATCAAAGTATTGAATATCAGAAAATAATCAATATAGAAAAGAGGTGCGAAAGTGCCTCTTTTTGTTTTTACAGATTGTATTTATTTACAAGCATTTTTATAAGAAAAAAAGTTTGGTTTTTCATTGGGTTTTAGATTAACAACAACTACACACAACAACTACAACACAACTAAAACCCATTGTATAACCAATAAGGAAAAATTTATGATTCCACAATTATTTGTAGAAAAAATCGATTTAGGTGATGGCAGAAGCATCACAATCGAGACAGGACGTTTGGCTAAACAAGCTGATGGTTCTGTAGTAGTAAGAATGGGCGACACGATGATACTTGCAACAGCAGTTTCAGCTCGTAGCGCTAACCCTGCGGTAGACTTTTTACCATTAACGGTAGATTATCGCGAAAAATTTGCAGCAGCAGGTCGTTTTCCTGGAGGTTTCTTCAAGAGAGAAGCTCGCCCAAGCGATAGCGAAGTATTAACAATGAGATTAGTAGACCGCGTTTTACGTCCGCTTTTCCCAGATGATTACCATGCTGAAACACAAGTTATGATTCAATTAATGTCTCATGACGAAACTGTTATGCCAGATGCTTTAGCTGGTTTGGCTGCATCTGCAGCATTAGCTGTTTCAGACATTCCTTTTTATAACCTAATTTCTGAAGTACGTGTTGCACGTATCGACGGAAAATTTGTTATCAATCCAAGCAGAGAAGACTTAGAGAAATCTGACATCGACATGATGATTGGAGCTTCTATGGATTCAGTTGCAATGGTTGAAGGTGAGATGAAAGAAATTTCAGAAGCAGAAATGGTAGAAGCTATCAAATTTGCTCACGAAGCTATAAAAGTTCAAATTCAGGCACAATTGCGTTTGCAGGCTGCTTTTGGTAAAAAAGAAATCCGTACTTACGAAGGTGAGAAAGAAAACGAAGAAATTTACAAAAAAGTAAAAGCTGCAGCTTACGATAAAATTTATGCTATTGCAAAAGTTGGATCTGCTAAACACGAAAGAACGGCTGCATTTGCAGAAGTAAAAGAAGAAGTTAAAGCTTTATTTACTGAAGAAGAATTAGCTGCTGATGGAGATTTAGTTTCTAAATATTTCTACAAAACAAACAAAGAAGCTGTTCGTAATGTAGTATTAGAATTAGGTGTTCGTTTAGACGGTAGAAAAACAACAGACATCAGACCAATCTGGTGTGAAATTGATTATTTACCAAGAGTTCACGGATCATCTTTATTTACACGTGGAGAAACTCAGGCTTTGGCAACTGTAACTTTAGGAACTTCAAGAGAAGCAAACCAAATTGATTCTCCATCTGAACAAGGTGAAGAGAAATTCTATTTACACTATAACTTCCCTCCTTTTTCTACTGGTGAAGCAAAACCTCTAAGAGGAACTTCAAGAAGAGAAGTTGGTCACGGTAACCTGGCTCAAAGAGCGTTAAAAAATATGATTCCTGCTGATTGTCCTTACACAATTCGTATTGTTTCTGAGGTTTTAGAATCTAACGGTTCTTCTTCTATGGCAACAGTTTGTGCGGGAACAATGGCTTTGATGGATGCTGGAGTTCAAATGGTAAAACCAGTTTCTGGTATTGCTATGGGATTAATTACTGACGGTGATAAATTTGCTGTATTGTCTGATATATTAGGTGATGAAGATCACTTGGGAGATATGGACTTTAAAGTAACCGGAACTGCTGACGGTATTACTGCTTGTCAAATGGATATCAAAATTGACGGTTTACGTTATGATATTATGGAGCAGGCTTTAGGACAAGCACGTGAAGGACGTTTACATATTTTAGGTAAATTAACTGAAACTATTGCTGCGCCAAGAGCTGACGTAAAAGCACATGCACCAAAAATCATTACCAGAACTATTCCTGGAAACTTTATTGGAGCTTTAATTGGACCTGGTGGAAAAGTAATTCAGGAATTACAAAAAGCTACAGGAACAACTATTGTTATCAACGAAGTTGATGAGCAAGGTGTTATCGAAATCTTAGGTACAGATCCTGCCGGAATTGAAGCAGTATTGGCGAAAATTAAGTCAATTACTTTCAAACCACAAATGGGAGAAGCTTACGAAGTTAAGGTAATTAAAATGTTAGATTTTGGAGCTGTAGTAGAATATACTTCTGCACCAGGAAATGAGGTTTTATTACACGTATCTGAATTAGCTTGGGAACGCACTGAAAATGTTACTGATGTTGTAAACATGGGTGATGTATTTGAAGTGAAATACTTAGGTGTTGATCCTAAAACTAAAAAAGAAAAAGTGTCAAGAAAAGCACTTTTACAAAGACCTCCTCGTGAGGACAAAAAAGAGTAATCAGATCTTAGTTTACTAAAGGTTTATTCATAGAAAACCCCAATTCATTTATTTGACTTGGGGTTTTTCGTTTAAATTACTGTCTGTAAACTATTCCGAACATCAAACTTTGAGAACCAAAATTCTTTTCAACCCGATCATTAAACAATCCGTATGGCGACCATTGATAATGACATTGTATTCCTGTATTTTTATAATTAAGCTTGATTCCTTGAGACAAATAAAACGTAGTCAAAACTTCTTTTGTATGTTCTCTATCGCCAAATTCTAACTCATTTGGAGCATTATAAAAATTTAAAGCCAGTCCAATTCCGGAATTCCATTCCAGATTAAAGTCTGTTTTTCTTTGAGATAACAGAATAACTTTTGTAAAACGAGTTCCAATGTTTATTGCAAAATGACTTGATTTATATTGTACAATAGAATCCCGATACTTAAAATTAGGTTGCGCCGGATTTTTAGGAATAAAAAAATTAAATCCAAAATCTACAAAATCTTCCTGATTCAATTTATTTCTAAACCAAAAACCAAATGAAGGCGAAAGATCAAACTTATCAGAAAGCTTTCCGATTGGCTGTAGAAAACCGGCTTCAATATAAATTCTTTCATATTCATCAGACGAACCCTGGGATTCGTTTTGAGAAAATACAGATCCTGAAAATATAAAAATCAGCAATATTATAAATCTTCTCATAATTTACCAGTTTAAAAAAGGCATTGACCTTTTATTATTTATATTCCAAAGACCTAATTGAAAACCTTTTGAATTTGATTTATTCAAAATTCCAATTTGCAAACCTCTATTAATCCTCGTTTGATTAAAAACTCCTAAATGCAGTCCACTTAATTGATACGATAGATTGTAGATTCCAATTGTCGAGCCGGTTAAATCATTATTAGCATTATAAATACCAAGCGAAAGTCCGTTTTGATGATCTGCAATTGTTCCTAAAACAGTAATCGAAAGACCATTAAAATTGTTGAATTTATTTCCTGCAGAAATATTTAATCCGTTCATACTAGTCATAGTAAAAAAACATCCCGAACTAATATTTAATCCGTTCAATTGTAAATCAGGCGCATAACGCACACTTTTAATTTTAAAATCTTCATCAGTAGTTTTTACAATACCATTGATTTTATTATTTCTAATTTTTTCATCCAGATGCATTAAGCATATAAAAGCATAGAATGCCCCGGCTGCAGGTGCCGGATTTGCCTCTATATTTATACCATTAATAGTTTGGTATTCAATATTTTTATTCTCAATATGTCCAAGACCAAATACCAATCCGTTTACTTTATCTACTTTTTTAGAAATTGGTGAAAGACTGAAAATTTGCGAATGCAGTATAACGGAATCCTTTTGAATCAGTACTGAATTTTGACTGTAAGAATATCCAAAAACAAAACTTAGAACGACTAAAATTGATGTTTTCATAAAATTATATTTAAAAATTACAGAACAAACCTATTGCAATTATCACATACAAATTTGCTTAAATCAATTAAACTATTTATTATATTTGTGATTATCGCAAATTATGAAATATCAAGAATCTTTTTTAAAGGCAATTCGGAACAAGATTCCAAAATCGGCATCTGTAATAGATGAAATTGCTGCTATTTTAGAAATTAGTTATGATGCATCACATCGAAGAATATCTGAAAAAAGTAAGTTTTCGATTGATGAAACCATAAAACTAGCAGATCATTTCAATATATCTCTGGATAATTTATTTTCGAAGAAAGAAAAAGTGATCGTAGAGAAAACAATTGAAATAGAAACATTAAAAGATATGCTTCAATATTTCAGGACATCAGCAGAACAAATTGAAATATTAACCAAAAATCCCAAAACAACTCTTTTTTATTCCGCGAAAGATATTCCGCTGTTTTATTTTATGGACGGAACTATTTTATCAAAATTCAAAGCTTTTGTCTGGCTGAATCTTTTAAACACAAATCAGAAGAAAGTCAATTTTGAGAGTTTTATAATTGAAGAATCATTTGCAGAATACATGCAAAAGCTAAAAAATGTATATGAAAATACTATTGTTAATGAAATTTGGAACGACACAACAATAAACAGTAGTCTACAACAAATTTTATATTTTCATGAGGCTGGTTTACTTTCCCTCAAAAATGCAAATGCACTTTGCAAAGACTTGAAAAGAATTATTAATTTGATTCAGGAAAAATGCAATGCGCCAAATACGAATTTCAATATTTATTATAACGAGTTGATTTTACTCAACAATAATATGCTTATTGAAACAGAAGAAAAGTTAACCATGTTTGTTCCTTACACTCTTTTAGGATATTTTATTACTGATAATGAAGATAGTTGCAAAAATGTGCATCAATTTTTTAAACAGCAAATTATCAATTCAAAACCTTTAGGACAATCCGGAATTAAGGAACAAAATCTATTTTTTAACAGGGCTATCAGGAAGATCGATTATTATCTTGAAAAGATAAATTCACAGGTAGATTTACTGTTTTAAAAACTGATATTTAAAAATAATTTTTTCATTAAAAATCCTAATTCATCTATATGACTTGGGATTTTTTATTTAAACTAGTAAATAATAAATGACATTTTAACACTTATGCGTGAAATTTATAACATTTTTTTGATACTTTTGAAATCGCCAAAATAAAACATTAAAACCACACAATCCTTTGAAAAATTATCAAAAAAAATCTGCTTTCCTTATTTTATTTGGATTATTCTTAAACATTTTCGCTATTCACAGCCAAACAAGCAATGATGTCGCTATTTACAATTGGTTCGATAAAACGATTGGTAAAGAGAATTTGGACATTATTAATGGCATTCCGCACACCAATCCTTACAGAACAGTTGAAGGAAATCATTTGTATTATATTAATCAGTACGAATTGGGAACACTCACTTATGAAGGGCAAATGTATTATAATGTAAAACTAAAATATGACATTTATAGAGATGTTTTGGTTTTGAATCCTTTTGGTGAATCAGAAAACGTTGGAATAAATGTTATCACTACCAAAGTAGGATCTTTTTCTATTAAAGACAAAAACTTTGTAAATATTGACAGAAAAGATCCGGCAGTTCCTGAATTTACAGCTGGTTTTTATGAAGAAAATAAAATCTCTCCTGATTTTACATTTTACATCAAACATCATAAAAATCAACAAAAATCAATTAATGAAGGGATTTTACTTTACACTTTTAAAGAAGACACTTCTTATTTTCTTGATTTAAAAGGCAAAATTTATTCCATACAAAGCAAGAACGACATCATCAAACTATTTCCAGACCAAAAAAAGCAAATCAATGGGTTTTATTTAATGAATAGAGAACTTAAAAATTCAGACTCGAATCAATTTATGAGAAATTTGATGAAATATATTAGTAATTCTCTTTCCATTCAAACCAAATAAGACAAATGAAAAAATTTATACTCGCCTTAATTATTTTATTCTCATTTCAATTATCTGTTGCCCAAAATTCGAATGAGAAAATATCTATAACCTTTAAAGATGATACTTTAGAAAGTGCCTTAAAAGCAATTGAAGCATCAACATCTTACAAGTTTTATTTTGATCCAACCTGGGTTAGCTCAAATAAAACGTTAATCAACGAAACTTATACTGATATTAAAATCGATGAGTTGCTGGATAAAATTTTAAATAAAACCGATTTAAATTTTATCATTCTTAAAAAGAAAGTGATATTAACACTTAACAGCACAATACACGATGATTTACCTGCTAATTATTTTACTGATGCTCCGGCAGACAGTCAAAATAATGGAAATAACGGTACAGATAATCCTGTTTTTTATCAGCAATACGATTCATTAAATAGTTATAGTGTGACCAAAAAAGCCTCTATTGTTTTTATTGGTAAAGAAAATAAGGATTTAACTAAAAAAACGTACACTGTATCAGGCTCCATAAAAAATGCTGAAACAGGCAAACCTGAAGCTAATATTTACGTTAAAGTAAAAAACAAAAACATTAGCACTTCTAGTGATCCTGACGGAAATTATACGTTACAACTTCCAAGAGGAATCAATGTTATCGAGATAAAATCATTAAGCCATAAGGAAGTTACAAAAACTTTAATGGTTTATGATGACGGTAGTTTTGATGTGAATCTTAATGATAAATCAAATCAGTTAGATGAAGTTGTAATTAATAAAAAAGGTAAAAAACAAACCGAAACTGCCGTTTCCGGCTTGGTTTCAATTGATATTGAAGGAATAAAAAATGTGCCTTTAATTCTTGGAGAAAGAGATATTTTAAAAGTTGCGACTACTTTTCCGGGTATTAAAACTACCGGTGAAGGATCTGCAGGATTTAATGTTCGTGGTGGAAAAGACGATCAAAACCTGATTCTTTTAGACAATGCTGTACTTTATAATCCTCAGCATTTCTTAGGGTTTTTCTCAGCTATAAATCCGTATACAGCTAAAAAAGCAGATATTTATAAAGGTAGTATTCCGGCTGATTTTGGAGGAAGATTATCTTCTGTATTTGATATAACAACCAAAAACGGAAATCCGGAAAAATTTTCAGGTGAAGGAGCAATTGGTCCAATTACATCAAATCTTACGCTTAGTTTACCAATCGAAAAAAATAAATCCAGTATTATATTTGGTGGTCGTGCCACTTACTCGGACTGGATTTTAAAATCTTTAGATGATGAAAATTTAAAAAATAGTCAGGCTGGTTTTTATGACGGAATTATAAAATATAATAATGCAATTAACAGCAATAATAATATTGAAGCTACGGCGTATTATAGTCATGACCGTTTTAGTCTGAGTTCAGATTCTATATACAAATACAGCAACAGGCTTGCATCTTTAAAATGGGATCATACTTTTAATAAAAAAAGTAAAGCTGCGTTGATTTTTACAAACAGCGAATACAAATTTAATATTGATTATGACTCTGCAGATATTAACGCATTTGACTTTGGATATAAAGTAAGCGAATCACAATTACAGTTAAAATTAAATTATCAGTTAACTCCAAAACATACTTTATCTTACGGAATTGCAAGTAAATTATACAACATTTCGCCGGGTTACCAACATCCTAAAAACCCTGAATCGCTTTTAAATTCAACTGATATTGAAAAAGAAAGGGCGCTCGAATCGGCAATTTATTTAGCAGACAGTTATAAATTAAGCGATAAATTACTGCTTGATTTAGGATTGAGATATTCTTATTATGCAGCGCTTGGAGAAGCAAATGTAAATTCTTATCAGGCAGGTTTGCCTTTAAGTGACGAAACTGTAACAGGAACGACACATTACAAAAAAAATGAAGTTATAAAAACATACGGCGGTTTTGAGCCTCGTTTGGCAGCTCGTTATTTTATTACGGAAGATTTCTCGGTAAAAGCCGGATATGATATGACAAGACAGTATATTCATCTTTTGTCCAGCAATGTTACGCAATCGCCAACGGATACCTGGAAGTTATCGGACTCAAATGTAGCACCTCAAACTGCACAGCAAGTTTCTTTAGGTTTGTTTAAAAACCTAAAAGATGAAGAATATGAAATTAGTCTTGAAGGATATTACAAAAAATCTAAAAACATTCTTGATTATAAAGTTGGAGCACAACTTTTGCTAAACGAAAATGTTGAAACGGAATTATTACAAGGCGAAGGAAAAGCGTATGGTGTTGAACTTTTATTAAAGAAAACAACCGGAAGATTAAACGGATGGATAGGATATACTTATTCTCGTACTCTTATTAAATTAGATAGTCAGTTTAGTTCTGAAAGAGTAAATAACGGAGATTATTTTCCTGCAAATTTTGACAAACCTCATGATTTAAGTGCCATTTTAAATTATAAATTTACAAGACGTTATAGTTTATCAACCAACTTTTTATACCAAACGGGAAGACCTATAACATATCCAATTGGGACTTTCCATTATGGAAATTCAGATTATACTTTGTATAGCGACAGAAATGCGTACAGAATACCGGACTATATTCGTCTGGATATTGGAATTAACATTGAAGGAAATCATAAAATAAAAAAATTAGCACATAGTTTCTGGAACATTTCTGTTTACAATGTTTTAGGTAGAAATAATCCATATTCTATTTACTTCGTAACAGATCAAAGTGGAAAAGTAAAAGGGTATAAAACATCTATTTTCTCAATTCCTGTACCGAGTATTACCTATAATTTTAAATTTTAATTAAATGAAAAATTATAAACCAAATATTTGTATTATTCTTTTTCTGCTTGCCATTATTTTGAATGGCTGTACAGAATCGTATCCTTTATTAACTAATACTTATGAAGAAGTATTGGTTGTAGAGGCTACAATAACAAACGAACTTAAATTTCAGGAAATAAAACTTACGAAAACAGCCAAGTTTGAAGATGATAGTTATTTACCTGAAAGCGGAGCCAAAGTATTTATTACTGATGGTGCCGGAAATCAGTATAATTTTACACAAAACGCCGAAAATTACATCTCTGATGTAGAATTTCAGGCTCAACCGGAAAGAAAATACCAATTGCATATTACTACCAAAGATGGAAGATCTTTTGAATCATCTTTAGAAACATTAACTACTGTTAACCCTATGCACGATGTAACTCCTGCTATTGAAACAAAAGATAATGCAAGAGGAGTTGGTATTAGAATAAATAGTTTTGATGCAAATAGGCAATCCCAATATTATAGGTATGAATATGAAGAAACCTATAAAATTGTTGCCCCAAAATGGGTGCCAACTAAGGCAACATTAATTAACGGGTCACTTATTTTTACTCCAAATTCAACTGACACAAAGATTTGTTACAGCAGTAAAAAAAGTACAGATCTAATTTTAGTGAATACGAATACCCTTACTGAGGATCGTGTTAATTATTTAATTCGTTTTATTAGCGATCAGGATTATATTATTACAACAAGATACAGCATATTAGTAAAGCAATATGTAGAAAGTTTAGCCGCCTTTACCTATTACAATACTTTAAAAACAATATCAGGTTCCGGAAGTGTTTTATCGCCTACTCAACCCGGATTTTTATTAGGAAACTTAAAATCTACAAATAATCCCAATAATAAAATAGTGGGGTATTTTGATGTTGCTTCTGTATCAGTAGAAAGAATTTATTTTAATTATGGGGATATTTTTCCAAATGAACCACCTCCGCCTTATTATACAGATTGTAAAGAGTTTTGTTATGCAAATGAGCCTTTTAATCCAGATCCGTGTACACATGGTGACAGTTACTTTGATGATTTAGATGCAGAAAAAATAAGTTATTTTAACGCTAGCAGGTTTTATTTTTGGGTAAATGCACCTTGTGGCGATTGCACCACTATTGCTTCGAATATAAAACCAATATTTTGGACAGATTAAGTATTATATTAATTTCAACATCAAAAAAAAAACAGATTTTTCTACTTCTCAAAAATGGAAAATATCTATTTGTAAACAAATTTAACGTCATGTCTTTAAATAAAATATTCTTATTACTAATTATATCCTTTTTTGTAAATGGATGCACAGAAACGTACCCTCTATTAACAAATACCTATGAAGAAGCAATAGTAGTAGAAGCCACCTTAACAAATGAACTTAAAAATCAGGAAATAAAAATTACCAAAACAGCCCGATTTGAAGATACTGGCATTACAACCGAAAATGGAGCGAAGGTAATTGTGAAAGACAATTTAAACAATGAATATACTTTTGAGCAAAATGCAGGTATATATATTTCTCAATCTCCATTTCAAATTTTACCGGGGAGAGAATACACACTGGAAATAACAACTTTAGATGGAAAAATTTACCAGTCTTCTTCAGAAGTATTAACAACAGATACTCCTATTGGAAGCATTGAACCAACAGTCGTTACAAGCAAAGATAAAGGCAAAGGTGTACAGATTAACGTTAAAAGTTATGATCCTGGCAGAACTTCAAAGTATTACAGGTATGAATATGAGGAAACATACAAGATTATTGCACCAAGATGGACATCTATGAAAATAAATGTAACCGGACCAGAATCGATAGAACTTGTTCCAAACAGTCCGGATACCAGAACTTGTTATTCAACGAAAAAATCTACCGATATCATTTTGGTTAATACTAATGATCAAGCCGAAGATCGCGTAAATCTTCCGATTCGGTTTATTGAAGAAAACAATTACATTATAGGTCACAGATACAGTATATTAGTTAAACAATATGTAGAAAGTTTGGGCGCCTATACATTTCACAAAATAATGAGAGACATAGCAAGTTCTTCAAGCATTTTATCCCCGAAACAACCTGGAGTTATAAGTGGAAATATAAAATGTATTAATGATCCTAACAAAAATGTAATTGGTTATTTTGGATTAAATACGGTATCGTCATTGAGAATCTTTTTTAATTATACTGATATGTTTCCTGAAAACTTTCCTCCTTATTTTAATACCTGCGAAGATATTCCGTTTTTATTTTGCTTTAGAGGAGATAGTTGTGAAGGAGAATCAATGATTTACAATCTGGAAAGAAACCTAATGATCTATAACTCAAATTTGGGAAATAAATATATTTTAGTAGACGCTGAATGCGGAGACTGCACATCATTTTCATCTAACGTAATACCTTCATTTTGGACAGAATAAAACACCTTTTTGTATTGCTTGTACTTATAAGTACACAATTCAGCAGCGCACAACAAACCATCTCTCTGGATGAAACTGTTTTTATCCATTCAAATGCGACAACATTTGTTTCGGGTGAAACCTTATTGTATAAAATTTATTGCTTAAAAGCTACCGATAAAACACCAAGCAACATTAGCAAAGTTGCTTATGTAGAACTTGTAGATAGTAATAAAAAATCGGTTTTTAAAACTAAAGTTTCTTTAGAAAATGCAGTGGGACAAGGTGATTATTTTGTTCCCACAACTTTAAAAACAGGAAGCTATAAGCTTATTGGTTATACAAACTGGATGTTGAACAAACCAATTTCTGAATTATTTCAGCTTGAAATAAACATCGTTAATCCATACAAAACAACAGAGAAAGGTACGTCTGAAAATAGTTTGGCAACAAATGTTTCTCCGTCAGGTAATACGCAAAGTGCGTCAATTGAAAGCAACCTTACAAATGAAAATGTGAAGTTCAATTTGAATAAAAAAACATTTGCAAATCGTGAATTGGTCGATTTAAAAATTGAATCTTTAAACGCAGCTTTTGCCGATGGAAATTATTCTTTATCAGTAAGAAAATTAGACAATATACCAACAAAAAGTCAAGTTTCTGCAGCTGATTTTGCTGTAAAAACAGCATATCCGGTATTACTTGATTTACAAAATAAAGATCAAAAAATAATTCTTCCGGAACTTCGAGGAGAAACTATTTCGGGAAAAATCACAGCGCAAAACAATACTGACAAAGTAGGAGACATTAGCATTGGCTTATCGCTTCCGGGAAAATCTTTTGCTTTTAAAGTTGTAAAAACAGATTCTGAAGGAAATTTTATTTTCAACATCAATAAAACATATTATACAGCAGATGTTGTAGTTCATATCATTGATGAGAAAGCCATTAATTATAACCTGACAGTAAATAATGCACCAGAAATAGAGTATTCAAAATTATCTTATGAGCAAAACGCCAATTTATCATACATAATTAAAGAAAGTCTTTTAGACCGATCTGTTTCCAGTCAGGTTGAAAATGCTTATTATCATAAAAAAGTAGATAATATCGAAAAAACGCCAACACTTGAAACTTTCTACTATCCTTTGGCAAAAGAATATGTTTTGGATGATTATACCCGATTTAAAACATTAAAAGAAACGATGACTGAAGTTACTACAGAAGTTTATCACAAACAAGTAGGTGACAAAACATATTTGCATGTTAATGATCCAAACGTTTTTCCTCAATTACCAGAAGCTGCATTAGTTTTGGTTGATGGTTTATATTTAGAAAATCAAAATGATTTGATGACTTATAATATGAAAAACGTTTATAAAATTGATGTAATTATTGGAAGATATTATGTTGGCTCAAAATCTTTTAACGGATTGGTTAGTTTTACAACTTTTGATAAAGATTTTAAAAGTACCGAAAAAGGAAGTTTCATCGCAAAACCTGTTGTATTAAGACCACAGCCAAAAAAATTATATAATAAAATTGAGTATACGAACCTGAGTGACAACGCCAGAATTCCGGATTTTAGAAATCAGTTATTTTGGAATCCTGAAGTTGCCGTAAATGACAAGAATAATAATTCTTTTTACACTTCGGATCTTTCAGGAACTTTTGAGATAAGACTTGAAGGTTTTGCAAAAAACGGATCACCGGTTTCCTTAAAAGAAATTATTGAAGTAAAAGACTCAACTTCAAACTAATAAACTCAAATTATCAAATAAAAATTCCCGTTTCTACAATATTGAAACGGGAATTTTTATTTTTTTTCAAAAGTATTGTAACTTTTCGATAACTTTTTACGTATAACTAATTGTACACTTTAAAATAAGGAGACAATACAATGAGACAACTTAAAATCACCAAGCAGGTAACCAATCGTGAAACTGCATCGTTAGATAAATATCTACAAGAAATCGGAAAAGTTGACCTAATTACCGCTGATGAAGAGGTAGAATTAGCACAAAGAATAAAGGCTGGTGATCAAAGAGCTTTAGAAAAACTTACAAAAGCCAACCTACGTTTCGTAGTATCGGTTGCTAAACAATATCAAAATCAAGGATTAACTCTTCCTGATTTAATTAACGAAGGAAACTTAGGTTTAATTAAAGCGGCTCAACGTTTTGATGAAACTCGTGGTTTCAAATTTATCTCTTACGCAGTTTGGTGGATTCGTCAATCGATCCTTCAGGCTTTGGCAGAACAATCCCGTATTGTTCGTTTACCATTAAATAAAATTGGTTCTATCAATAAAATCAACAAAATGTACGCTTTATTAGAGCAATCTAACGAGCGTCCGCCTTCTGCTGAAGAAATTGCAAAAGAACTTGACATGACTGTAAATGACGTAAAAGAGTCTATGAAAAACTCTGGTCGTCACTTATCTATGGATGCGCCTCTTGTTGAAGGTGAAGATTCTAACCTTTACGACGTTTTACGTTCTGGAGAATCTCCAAATCCTGACAGAGAATTAATTCACGAATCATTACGTACTGAAATTGAGCGTTCTCTAGAAACATTAACTCCAAGAGAGGCAGATGTTGTTCGTTTATATTTCGGTCTTGGAGACCAACACCCAATGACTTTAGAAGAAATTGGAGAAACTTTCGACCTTACTCGTGAGCGTGTTCGTCAGATTAAAGAAAAAGCAATCCGCAGATTAAAACATACTTCAAGAAGTAAAATCCTTAAAACCTATTTAGGTTAATAAGTAAAATATATTTGTTTCAGGTTTAAAGTTTCGGGTTCCTCAAAAAACTTGAAACCTTAAACTTGAAATAATTTTAACGCAAACAACAGTTTGATTGACTGTTCGTTTTTTGATTGATGATTGAAACTCCGGCTGATTACCGGAGTTTTTTATTTTTGTTTGAAACATTAAAAGATTAAGTTTATAAAGAAAGATCCTTAATTAGCTAAAAAAACAAGCTAATTAATACACAAAGCTTAATAAACTTAATCTCTTAATGGTTCAAAAATGAAATTTAATTTCATTGTAAACGAAACTAAAGTCTTACTTTTGCAAAAAATAACAACACACAACTACACACAATGAAGAATACACTTATTGCTCCTTCTGTTCTTGCAGCTGATTTTGCCAATTTACAACGTGATATTGAAATGATAAACAATAGTGAGGCTGATTGGTTTCATATTGATATTATGGATGGAGTTTTTGTTCCGAATATTTCTTTTGGAATGCCAGTTTTGGAAGCAATTTCAAAACATGCAAAAAAAACAATTGATGTGCATTTAATGATTATTGATCCTGACAGATACATTAAAACTTTTGCTGATTTAGGAGCTAATATATTAAGCGTACACTATGAAGCCTGCACTCACTTGCACAGAACATTACAAGCGATAAAAGCCGAAGGAATGAAAGCTGGAGTTGCCATTAATCCACATACAAATATTGATCTCTTAGAAGACGTTATTAACGATATTGACCTTGTTTGCATCATGAGTGTAAATCCGGGTTTTGGCGGACAATCATTTATTGAAAATACGTATGCTAAGGTTAAAAAGCTAAAAGATTTAATTACACGAAAAGGCGCATCAACAATTATTGAAATTGATGGTGGCGTAACAAACAAAAATGCAAAACAATTAGTAGAGGCCGGAGCAGATGTTTTGGTTGCAGGGAGCTTTGTTTTTAAAGCAGAAAATCCAACTCAAACTATTGCAGATTTAAAAGTCCTTACTGCTTTTTAAATTTTTCAAATTCGGAAAGAAATCAATACCTGTCATTTTTTCTAACGTTTCAATAGGAACAACGAAATCATAAAGTGACTTATCGCTATCTTCATTGGGAACCAAAAAAGCAATTGCTTTGTGTTCATTCCCGGATTTAGCTAAAATAATTTTATAAAAATATTTAGGAACAGATACTTTTTCTGTTCCTATTTTTTTATCCGCATCTTTCAAAATTCCACCGGTAACAACGTAAATATCATTATACTTACCAGCCCAATAACGCGTTTTTTGTTCCAATCTATTCCAGATTCCACTATTAAAATCGTGCTTTTGAGGTGAAATATTCGAAGTATAAAAAGTATCGGTATAAGCATCTTTATTAAATTCCATATCTCCGGCAGGACAAAGATGGCCTTTATCATAACCTGAATTTTTATAATTTCTCCAATCTGCAGAACCTGTGGTTACTTCCGGATCCTCAATAAAATAAGGTCTTTTAAAATCGTTGTTTTTTAGATATTCCTTTTTTAATTCATACGCAACCCATTCGGCTTGTTCATGTTTTTCATCATAAGACAATGTATAATACTTATGCTTAACAATTTGATTTGTTGTAGATGTTGGCAAATAAGTAACATTATAGCCTGAATCTGTACTGTTTTGATTTGATACAAAATCAGATGACACATCCTTTACAGCATCATCTTTTACAATCTCTTCTTTATCTTTTATTTCATTTTTACAAGAAAACAAGGCCAAACCAATCAAACTAAATACAAGACTCTTTATCATATTATTTTTAATTAAAATTCATAAAAAAACGCTCCGTAAATATAAACTTTCGGAGCGTTTTTTATGAATTAGTTTTCTAAAAAATTAAGATTTTACTAATTTATCTTTTTTCATTTTACTTGAAGATGCGCCTTTAACAACACTGCTTTTGCTTTGTAAATCATCTAAAACATTCAAAGCTTCTTCAACATAAACATCTTTAGATAATGCCTGGTGCCAGGCTTCTCTTTTTTCTTTTAAAGTAGCATCGTTTTTAACTTCAAGCTCTTCATAAGGTAAAGATTTAAAAACCAGATTGTTTTTATAATCTGAAATTGGTTTGTATTTTTTACCTTCATTTTCAACTTGTTCCTGAGTAGCTTTAAAACTATTGATATTTAAACTATACGTATTCTCTTTGTTTTTAACATCAATCCATTTTGCATTATCCTCAATTAATTTAAACTGAGTATTATTTGCAATTCTGTTTCTACTGTTTGCAATTGCCTGATTAAACTTCTCAGTTCCTGTCCAGGTATTATAATCTGCCTGATCAATTTTATCCCAAGGCATTGCGTTATCTATATCACGCTCACCCATTTTTAGGTAAGCATAACGATCCGGCATAACCACATCACTATGAACGCCTTCTAACTGAGTTGAACCTCCGTTAATTCTGTAGAATTTTTGCCCTGTAATTTTCAAAGCACCTAGATCACCATAATTTGTATTACGAACAAACTGGTTCAAATCAAGAACGTTTTGTACGGTACCTTTTCCATAAGTTTGTTTACTTCCAATGATAATACCACGTTTATAATCCTGAATTGCAGCAGCCAAAATCTCTGAAGCCGAAGCTGAGAAACTGTTCACCATAATTACTAATGGTCCGTCCCACTCTATTTTTTTATCTTTATCGTATAAAACTTCTTTCTTTTTTCCGGCAGATTTTACCTGAACAATTGGTCCTTCTTCAATAAATAAACCTGCGATATCAACAACTGTAGACAAAGATCCACCACCATCATCACGAACATCAAGTACAATTCCGTTAATATCTTCTTTTTTCAGTCTTTCAACTTCAAGAGCGATATCTTTTCCGGCATCACGACCATCTTTATTTTCAAAATCGATATAAAATTTAGGTAAATAAATTACGCCGTATTTCAATCCGTTTTTCTCTACGATACTTGATTTTGCATATGTTTCTTCAATTTCAACAACGTCTCTGATAATCGAAATGACTTTAATGCTTCCATCAACTTTTTTAACTGTAAGTTTAACTTCAGTTCCTTTATGTCCTTTAATTTTTTTCACAACATCATCCAAGCGCATACCTACAACATCTACAGGCTCTTCGTTTCCTTGTGCAACTTTCAAAATTAAATCTCCAGCCTCAAGTTGTTTTCCTTTCCATGCAGGACCGCCTGAAATTAATTCATCAATTTGAGTAAAATCATTTTTCTTAGTTAATCTCGCACCAATTCCTTCTAATTTTCCGCTAATATTTACATCAAAACGATCTTTTTCTTCCGGTGCAAAATAACTTGTGTGCGGATCAAAACGTGTCATAATTGAATTTACGTAAACCGAAAACCAATCTTGTTTATTTAAATCTTTAATAAGACTGAAATTGTCATCTAAAGATTTTAATGAACTTTCACGCGTTTCTTTTTCTAATGTTTCAAACGATTTTACTTTATAAGCAGGATCTGTTTTTTTCTTATCTTCTTCTAATTTTTGCTTTGTAACAAGCGACGAAAGAGTCGATAATTTAATCTGCTTTCTCCATCTTTCATTAATTTCTGTTAGATTTTTAGCATAAGGCAGCGTCTCATAATCGGCATTAAAAGTCTCATCAACATTGTAATTGAAAGGTTGAGCTAAAATAGTCTTATAGCGTTTTTTGCTTTCTTCCATACGTTTCATTAATCTTGTATAAGTAAGATTAAAAAACGTAAGATCTTTGTTTAAAAACTGATCGTCTAACTGCAATTCATATTGCTTAAACTCATCAATATCAGACTGTAAAAAGAATCTTTTTGAAGGGTCAAGTGCATCGATATAATCTTTAAAAATTCCTTTAGAAAACTCATCATTTATCTCAGCCGGACTGTAATGTCCTTTTTCAATAACAAACGCAAGCAATTCTAAAAGCGTTTTATCTCTGTTCGGGTCCGGATCTTCTTGTTTATTGGCATTAATTTTAAAAGCAAATAATGTCAGAGACAAGCATAATACGGCTATAAGTATTTTATAATTTCTTTTCATAAACTTAATAATAGCATTCATCAAATTTTTTAATCTAAGTTACGGTAAAAACTGTGCCAACAAAGCCAAGCTCACTATAATTTTTTGTTAAAGATATAAAAATGTTTGAAGTACCAAAGCCATCTTAACTTTAGTTGACAAATTTTATTTTAATTGTTATTATTCAACCAAAATCTGTCACTACATTTGCTTTATAATACTGCTTTTAATAGCCGTATAGTAATACAATTCTTTAGTATGAAACAAGAAAAACCGCTTATATTAGTTACCAATGATGATGGTATTCTGGCTCCCGGAATCAGGGCTTTGATAAGTGTTATGGAAACCATTGGTGAAGTAATAGTTGTAGCTCCGGATAAACCTCAAAGCGCCATGGGACATGCCATAACAATTAACAACACTTTATTTTTGGACAAAATATCAAAAGAAGAAGACATTATTGCGGAATATAGCTGTTCCGGAACTCCTGTTGATTGCGTAAAATTGGCAGTAAATGAAATTTTAAAACGAAAACCTGACCTCTGTGTTTCGGGAGTTAATCACGGATCAAATTCTTCTATAAACGTAATTTATTCAGGAACGATGAGTGCCGCCGTTGAAGCCGGAATCGAAGGAATTCCAGCCATTGGTTTTTCTTTATTAGATTTTAACTGGAATGCGGATTTTGAACCCATAAAATCTTTCATAAAAAGAATTACTTTGCAAACACTGGAAAACGGATTGCCAAAAGGTGTCGTTTTAAATGTTAATTTTCCGAAATTAAAAGAAGATGAAATTAAAGGAATAAAAATTTGCCGTCAGGCGAAAGCCTATTATGCCCAGAAATTTGACAAGCGACAAACTCCTTTTGGTAAAGATTATTACTGGCTTACAGGCAAATTTACAAACGAAGATCAAGGCGAAGATACTGATGAATGGGCTTTAGAAAATGGATATATTTCTGTAGTTCCGGTACAGTTCGATTTAACGGCACATCATACCATGCAACAACTTAATACCTGGAAATTAAATGAATAAAAAAGACATTTTTATTGGTTTCACAATCGGAATTCTTGTCGCTTTACTGGGAAGTTTTTTGTTTATAAAACTCTTCACTGACTTTGAAATTTCAACCGGAATCAAAACCATAAAACAATACGGGTATTTAGGAAAAGTAATTGCCTTAGGAACCACTTTAGACTTGGTTGTTTTTACAATTCTTCTAAAAATGAATAAAGAATTTATGGCTAGAGGAGTCATTTTTGCTGTAATTGTCTTAGCTATTTCTACTTTGTTTATTTAAATTCTATCTTTGTATTGCAAAAAAAATAGTGTTTTTAAATAAAGCACATTCTCAAAAATACTTTTATGAAATACTACATAATAGCTGGTGAAGCTTCTGGAGATTTACACGGTTCAAATTTAATGAAGGCAATATATGAGGAAGATCCTCAAGCTGAAATTAGATTTTGGGGAGGTGATTTAATGCAAAAAGCCGGAGGAACTTTGGTAAAACATTATCGCGAACTGGCCTTTATGGGTTTTATTGAAGTTGTTTTTAATCTAAAAACCATTTTAAGCAACATTACTTTTTGCAAAAAAGACATCACTAATTTTCAGCCTGATGTTCTTATTTTTATCGATTACCCGGGTTTCAATATGCGTATTGCAAAATGGGCAAAAGCGTTAAACTATAAAACACATTACTATATTTCGCCACAAATTTGGGCGTGGAAAGAAAACAGAATCAAAGCGATCAAACAAGATGTTGATAAGATGTTTGTGATTTTACCTTTCGAAAAAAGTTTTTATGAAGATAAACATCATTTTCCGGTAGATTTTGTAGGTCATCCTTTAATTGATGCCATTCAGAATCAACCTGCTTTTGAAGAAGCTGTTTTTAGAAAAGAAAACCAATTAAGCGAAAAACCAATTATTGCCGTTTTACCGGGAAGCAGAAAACAGGAAATTACCAAAATGCTCAGTGTAATGCTAAGTGTTGTTGATGATTTTCAGGATTATCAATTTGTGATTGCCGGCGCTCCAAGTCAGGATTTTGAATTTTACCAGCAGTTTATCACGAACAAAAACATCAAATTTGTTTCGAATAAAACCTATGATTTACTTCGTTCTTCAACCGCTGCATTGGTAACATCAGGAACTGCAACTTTAGAAACTGCTCTTTTTAAAGTGCCTGAAGTAGTTTGCTATAAAGGAAGCTGGGCTTCTTATCAAATTGCCAAACGCATTATAACTTTAAAATATATTTCTCTTGTAAATTTAATTATGGATCAGGAAGTGGTAACCGAATTGATTCAGGATGATTGCAATACCAAACGTATTAAAGAGGAATTGCAAAAATTACTGGAACCGGGTTACCGTGAAAACCTGCTAAAAAATTACCATATTTTAGAGCAAAAGCTTGGCGGAGTTGGCGCAAGTAAAAAGACTGCTAAACTTATTGTTGCAGATTTAAAATCTTAAAGTTTTTGTTTTGAAAAAAATACTCGTTTTATTCTTTTTGTCCTTGCTGTTTATTTCGTGCAAATCGACTTCATCTGCAGTAACTAAAACAGAATCAAAACGAGAAAACAAATATATTGTAACGCATTTAATTGAAAATGCAACAGACAATATTGGCGTTCGATATAAAGCAGGCGGAACAACCAGAAATGGTTTTGATTGTTCTGGTTTGGTTTTTACCACTTTTGAATCTCAAAATATTAAACTTCCAAGAAGCTCTTATGAACAAGCTAAAGTGGGAAAAATAATTAAGTTTAATGACGCTCAAAAAGGTGATTTAATTTTCTTTAAGACCAATAAAAGCAATCAAATCAATCATGTTGGTTTAATTACCGAAGTTAATTCTAATGAAATTAAATTTGTACATTCTTCAACCTCAAAAGGCGTTATAATTTCATCTACAAAAGAACCTTATTACCAAAAATCATTTGTACAGATCAATAGAATTGTTGATTAATATTATTTAATAAAATATTATTTTTCTTACAAAATTATCAATACTTTTAAATCATGAAAGTATTCGATTTTCCATTGGTTAAAATTACCATTAGTTTTATTTTAGGCATTTTGATCGCCTATTTTTGTCAGCCATCAGTTTTCGCAACCGCAATAATGCTTATTGTTGGCGTAATTTTTATTTCAGTCTTATATTTTCTTTCCCATAGAGAAAAAAAGCTAAATATCCTGTTTGGAATTAGTGCCTCCTTTCTTTCGTTTTGTATTGGCATGACAACACTGTTAATCAATACCGATTCTCTTCAAAAATCCAATTACATACACTGCAAAGAAGCTTTCGAAAAACCGCAGTTTATCACTTTAACATTGCGGGAAAAAATAAAAAGCAATACTTACAGCGATCGATATGTCGCTCTTATCAATACCATTAATGAAAAAACTTATTCTGGCAGGATAATTATAAACGTGCAAAAAGACAGTCTGCCAAACCCAATTATTATTGGAAATAAAATCAGGGTAAAAACAATTCTCCAACAGAATAGTTCATCAAAAAATCCAAATCAATTTGATTACAGTAAATACCTGAAGAACAAACAAATTTATGCCCAGATTTATATTTCAAAATCGGAAATAACTATTAATAGAAAAATCAAAAAAGATATTTGGTTTTATGCTTCCCGGTTAAATACCCGAATAGTAAACAATCTCGAAAAAGCGAATTTCAATAAAGCAGAAATGAACGTTGCAATGGCATTAATCTTAGGTCAGCAACAAGAAATTTCGGCAGATATTATTCAGGATTATCAATATTCCGGTGCTACGCATGTTTTATCCGTTTCAGGATTACACGTTGGTTATATAATGTTATTTATTCTTTTTATTTTAAAACCAATTCCCAATACTAAAAAGGGTTCTTTTATAAAACTAATCGCTATCATCATTTCATTAGCACTTTTTGCCATTGTTTCAGGGCTTTCTCCGCCGGTTTTGCGCTCCGTTGTAATGTTTTCTTTTATAGCAATAAGCAATCATTTACACAGAAATACCAATATATATCACACTTTACTCGTTTCAATTTTATTGATTTTACTTTTCGAGCCTTATTTTTTATTCGATGTTGGATTTCAATTAAGTTACATTGCGTTATTTTCTATCGTATGGCTTCAGCCTTTATTGAAAATGATATGCAATCCAAAAAATAAAATTCTGAAATATCTCTGGGAAGGATTAACAGTTTCATTCGCAGCACAAATAGGCACATTCCCAATTTGCTTGTATTATTTTCATCAGTTTCCTGGTTTATTTTTTGTTACAAATATTCTTATTTTGCCTGTTTTATCATTTATAATGATTGCCGGAATTATTGTTATGGTAATCTCTGTTTTTCAAACCTGCCCATTATTTATTGTTCAAATTTTCGAAAAAAGCATTTTCCTCTTAAATCTGATTATTCATTATGTTGCGGCATTTGATTCTTTTGTAATTCGCAATATTAGTTTTAACGTCTATTATTTACTCACATTTTATTTAGCAACTATTACAATTATTATATGGTTTAAAAAACCGGGTTTCGGTAAACTGTTTGTATTTCTTATCTCTGTAATTTTATTGCAGACTTCCTTTATATACACCAAAAAAGAAACCGAAAGCCAACATGAATTGATTGTTTTCAATGCTTCCAAAAAAACAATTATTACCAAAAGAACAGGCAAAAATGTTTTACTTTTTACAAATGACAGCCTTTTAAAAAAAGGATTAAAGAACAATCTTACCGATGCTTATCTCGTTGGAAATTTTGCCAGTTTAAATGACATAAAAACAATTAAAAACATTTTGTTTTTTAATGGCAAAAAAATCCTTTTAATAGATAGTCTTGGTGTTTATGAAAATAAAATTCAGCCGGATATTGTTATTCTTACCCAATCGCCAAAAATAAATTTAGATCGCATGATGGAGGAACTCAAACCAAAAGCAATAATTGCAGATGCTACAAATTCAAATGCCATTCAAAAACAATGGAAAGCCAGTTGCGCCTCAAAAAAAATCCCTTTTCACGCAACGCGCGAAAAGGGATATTACAAATTAAATTAAAATCTCGGTTATTCTTCCGGATTCAAAATCAGATTAGATTCTGCAATCCACGCTTTTACGCCTGAGGACATATAGGCTATTTTTCCTAAGGAATTAAAATTAGTTTTTCCTTTTCTAATAGAAGCTGTTGCAAAACATGCCTGAGGCAATTCATCAATCCCAAAGGCATTTTTTAAAGAAACATTCTGCTCCCTTACGCTCTCAGAGGCAGAAGCATCAGATAAATCAAGCTTTACTAAAACAACATTTTTATTTGACCAATTTAGAAAATCGGGCGTATTAAAAATTTCGGTCTGAATTTTTTCCGGCGCACTAGAGGCGGTAAAAAAAATTAATAGTGGTTTTCTTTGTTCATTACTTACTGCAATCGCGTCTGTCAGGTTTGTACTCCAGACAAGTCCTTGTGACTGTACTAAAAATGAGCCTAAAAAAAACAGTAGGATAAGTAGTTTTTGGGTCATAAAATATAAAGTTTGGTTATAATAATTGAACCAATTTAACATTATTACATTAAAAAACAAGTTGATTTGAGTTAAAAAAATAAGGAAAACGCAATAAAAAAGAAATCAATAATAAAAGGAGAAAAAAATATCAAATCAAAAAAAAAAACCTTTTTAAATAATAAAAGTCCTGATAGTGAATTAGAAAGCGAGTAAAAAAAAAATATCCCTTTTCATTTATAAATGAAAAGGGATTTCTACAAATTAAACTAAGAAACTTAATTTAAATTTTATTTTTACTCAGTCTCGACCGGATGCAGAATTGCGTTTGATTCAGAAATCCATGATTTTGCACCACCTGGCTTGTAAGCCAGTTTTCCAAGTGCGCTAAAAGTGGTTTTGTTTTTTCTAACAGATGCACTTGCAAAGCAAACTTCGGGTAATTCAACTACGCCAAAAGCATCTTTTAGTCTAACATTTTGTTCTTTATCACCTTCAGAAGCATTGATATCGGATAAATCTAACTTTACAAGTACAACATTATCACGAGACCATACGGCAAAATCCGGTGTTTTAAAAATTTCGTTTTGAAGATTATCTGGCGCACCTGCGGCAGTAAAAAAGATCAACATTGGTTTTTTTTGTTCATTACTGATTGCTATTGCATCAGTCATGTTTGTTCTCCATACTAAATTTTGAGAATGTAACATATATGAACCAAAAAAAACGAGTAGGATAAGTAGTTTTTTATTCATGTTAATAGGTTTGGTTAGATTAGCGTAACGAAATTAACATAATATTTTAATTTTCCAAGTTTTATTAGCATAAAAAATACACTATGTGTTTTTTTAACACTGAATAAATATTAAAATAACAATTTACAAAAATGCAAACAAGAACTTTTCCTACTAAACAAAAAAAACTCCCTATATTACTATAGGGAGTTTCTTAATTATTTTAAACTAAACTTTTGCTACGATTTCTTTGGATGTACAATTCCGTCTGCAACTGCTAACCAAGCAGATGGACCTCCGGCAACATATCCTGTTTGTCCAAGACCTTTAAAATTTACTTTACCATCTTTTGCTTCTGCACTTGTAAAATAAATAGTTGGGAATCCCTGAATACCAAAAGCCTGTTGCAATTCATTATTCTGATTTTTTATTTCAGGCGTTTGAGGCGTTCTTCTTGGATAATCTAACTCAACCAAAATAACATTATCGTTTGCCCATTTTGTAAACTCTGCTGTTTTTAAAACCTCATTCTGCAAACGAATACACCAGCCGCACCAATCACTTCCTGTAAAAAACATTAGCATTGGCTTATTTTCTTTATTGCTTACAGTAATGGCTTCTTTTACATCAGTATACCATTTTAATTCTTGTGCTTGTGAGGTAAACGCGCCCATTATAAACAAGGCAACTAAAAATATTTTTTTCATGGTCGTTTTAATTTTTTACAAATTTAAACAAAAAAAGAATCGATAAATGTCTTCTATTTTACTTCTTGCATTAATTTTTTAATCAAAGGCGTTGTTACAATTAAAACAACACCTGCAACAAGTGCATAAATTGCCAATTGATAATATCCGTCTGTATAAGCAATAAGCTTAGACATTAAGGTTGTTCCTGTATTCGCATTTGACATTTCTGACCCCAGTTTTCCTGCTGCAAATTGCCCGAATGCGCTCGATAAAAACCACAATCCCATCATCATACCAAATAATCTTTTTGGTGATAATTTTGTAATTACAGACATTCCGATTGGTCCAATACAAAGTTCACCTAGTGTATAAACCAAATATCCTAAGGCAAACAAATCTAATGAACTCAAACCATTTGCATCGACAAAAAATCTTGCACAGTAAAATATGAAGAAACCTACGGCCAATAATATAAACGAAAGTCCGAATTTAATAACTGTATTGGGTTCTATTTTTCTTTTGTATAAAAAGATCCACAATAACCCAACCAAAGGACTAAAAATAATAACATACATTGAGTTAATACTATTATTAACTACGTTTGGATCGATATTAAAAAACAGTAATTTACTGGATAAATTATCTTTAGCAAAAAGCGATAATGATCCTCCTGATTGCTCAGAAATAGCCATAAACATAAAATATCCGAAGATAAAAATGAAAGCCGCCAGCAATTTATATTGTTGATTTCTATCTTTTATCTGAAACAATTCATATAAAAAGTATAATAACGCTGCAACTCCAATGGTATACATGAAATACTCTGTAAAATCAGAATTGATTACCATGATATAGACCAAAGGTATTACTACAATAGAACCAACGTAAACTGCGATTTCATAAAGATTACGTTTTTTTGGTGTATGATTTTCAAGTGGAGAATTTCCAATTGGTGCTAAGTGTTTTTTCGTTAAAAGAAAAGTTATAACACCAATAATCATTACGATTGCTGCAGAAAGAAAACATAAACTCCAGGAATAGTTTTTTCCTAAATAAATAGGAATCGCACCACCAAGCATTCCACCAATATTAATACCGGCATAGAACATTCCGTAACCTGCATCTCTACGACCGTCGCTTTCGTGATATAATTCGCCAACCATCGAAGATACATTTGGCTTAAAGAAACCTGTACCAATAATAGACAACGTAATTCCGTAGTAAAAGAAATCATGCGGAGACGCTGCAATAAGCAAATTTCCCAAAATCATGACGATTCCTCCAAAAAGCAACGACTTTTTGAAACCCAGAATTTTATCCGCAAAAATTCCACCGATAAATGTAAAAGCATAAACAAAAGCCTGAATAGCTCCGTATTGAAGATTTGCCTTTCCTTCAAGTAAACCTAATTGGTCTACCATAAAAAAGGCTAAAACTCCTCTCATTCCGTAGAAGCAAAAACGCTCCCACATTTCAACCAAAAACAAATACCACAATTGTTTTGGGTATTTGCCTTTAAAATCTTGTATTTGTTCTAAGGTAATTGTATTGTTTTCCATTTTATCTAACTCCATGCATCATTTTCTTTAATAATGGGGTCAAAGCAAACAAAATTATTGCTGCAAGTCCTGTAAGAACAACAAATACCATAAAAAACTCATATAAGTTATGGATTATAAAACCGGCAAAATTAGGATAAGAAACTGTTATTACATTTTGCTGCTGAATAACATTTAATTCCTTTTCAGTAAATGTTGTGTCCTTTGCAGTAAAATTATTTTCGAACTTTAGATTTTTTCTTATTGCCAAATCTTTTTGACTTTTTATTTCAGCAATAGTTTCAATTTTCTTTTCTACATCTAAATTAAATTCTTTAGATTTTTCTTTATCAATTTTAGCAATTTGCAATTTAGCCAAAGCAAATAATTCGGCTCCATTTGCTACAGATTTATTCTCTAATATTGACGCCAAATCTATATTAACTTTTTCCGCAGCTTTATACTTATCTCCTGTTGGAGGTAAAATAGATCCCAAAGTACCACCTAGCGCATAACCCGAGGCATTTGACAAAAAGAAAACTCCAAATAACAATGAAGCAAAACGTTTTGGAGACAATTTACCAACCAATGACAAACCAATTGGTGACAAACATAACTCTGCACAAGTATTTAAAAAGTACAATAAAATAAGCCATTTAACTAATAACAATCCCGAAGTTCCCAAATATGAAACCTGAGTAGCAATCATAAAGAAACTTACCGTAATAAGCACTAAACCAATTGCTAATTTTACAGGAGAAATTGGTTCTTTGCTTTTTGCTCTTAAATAATCCCATAAAATACTGAACGGAACTGCCATAACAACAACGAACAATCCGTTAAAAATTTGCACCATTGACGGAGGCATTTGCCAGCCAAAGAAATGTCTGTCAGTTTGATTATTAGCAATAAAAGTTAATGAAGATCCAGCTTGTTCAAAAGCTGCCCAAAAGAAAATAATAAAGAATGAAACAATATAAATTACAATAATCCTGTCTCTTTCTATTTTGGTTAATGATGAATCTGATATAATTAATCCTGCCAAAACTATCCCACTAGAATATATTAGCGTATAAATTAAATTCTGACCTACTATATAATGGAAAAACAAACCTAAAATCACGAATGCGATTCCTGCACCAATTAAAGCTCTTTGAGAAAAATTGGCTTTTTGAGATTCTCCTTCTTCAAAATCTGCCGCTACATTTTTAGATGGCAAACCTCCTAATGGTCTTCCATCCGGAGAAACCACGTATTTATTTTTTAAAACATAAAAAACAATTGTACCTATAAGCATTGCTCCTGAAGCCGCCAGGAATCCCCATTTAAAAGCATGAATATCTCTAACGCCACCTGTATCAACAACATCTCCTAATAGAGGGCAAATCGACTGACCTAAAAAAGCCCCCATATTAATTCCCATATAGAAAATAGTAAAGGCAGTATCAAGTTTTGTTTTTTCTTGTTTTGGATACAAACTTCCAACCATACTTGAAATATTTGGTTTAAAGAATCCATTACCAAAAACAATAACTCCCAAACCGCAATACATAATTGTTTTAGCCAAACCCAGGTTCGTCTCAAAAACGCTTCCGCTTGTAAACAATAATAATTGCCCTATGGCCATTAATAATCCGCCCAGTAAAATACAATTTCTGTTACCTAAAAAACGATCGGCAACAAAACCTCCCAACATCGGAGTTAAATAACAAAGCCCAAGAAAACCTCCATAAATTAGCGAGGCTTCTTCTTCCTTCATTAATAATGAGTTTACAAGAAATAAAGTCAATAAAGCCCGCATTCCATAAAAATTGAACCGCTCCCACATCTCCGTCCCGAACAAAACCCACAGTCCTTTTGGATGCGCCGTTTTTACTTGAGTTTCTTCCATATTATTCACTATTTTTTAAGGTTGATAAAGTTATACTATAAATTTTCTTTAATAAAATTAGTCATTTTGTTATAAAGCTGAATTCTCGTTTTACCTCCGTAAATACCGTGGTTTTTATCTGGATATATTTGAGAATCAAATTGTTTATTAGCCTGAATTAACGCTTCCATCATTTGCATAGAATTTTGCACATGAACGTTATCATCACCAGAACCGTGAATCAATAAAAATTTACCTTTTAATTTATCAACGTGGTTTATTGGAGAATTTTGGTCATATCCACTAGCATTTTCCTGTGGAGTCTGCATATATCTCTCTGTATAAACACTGTCATAAAAACGCCAGTTTGTTACCGGAGCAACCGCAATTGCCATTTTGAAAACATCGTTTCCTTGAAAAATACAGTTTGAAGCCATAAAACCACCATAACTCCATCCGAAGATTCCAATTCTTGAAGCATCAACATAAGGATAAGCTCCAATTACTTTTGCAGCATCAATTTGATCTTCTACTTCGTATTTTCCTAATTCTTTTTGAGTTACTTTCTTGAAATCTGCGCCTTTGTAACCAGTTCCTCTACCATCAACACAAGCTACGATATAACCTTGTTGTGTAAGCGAAAGAAACCAGTAATCGTCACTGTTGTTCCAATCGTTATTTACTTGCTGAGATCCCGGACCAGAATATTGGTACATAAAAACAGGATATTTTTTTGAAGGATCAAAATCTTTTGGTTTCAAAATCCATGCATTCAATTCATTTCCTTTAGCCGTTTTTAAAACAAAGAATTCTTTTGCAGGCAAATTATAATCTTTCAATTTAGCAGCAAGTGCTTTATTATCTTCAATTACCTGAATTTCTTTTCCGGTTTTAGCCTCATTCAGCGTATAAGTGGTTGGCACTAAATTGCTTGAAAAAGTTGTAATGAAATATTGGAAATTCGGACTGAAAGTTGCAGTACTTGTTCCAACTTTTGAAGTTAAACGTAATTTATTTTTTCCGTCTAAACCAATTTTGTAAATATCTCTGTTGATAGAACCATTCTCTGTAGACTGATAGAAAATAGTTTTTGTTTTTTCGTCGAAACCGTAGTAAGAAACAACTTCCCAGTTTCCTTTTGTAACCTGATTTTTAAGTTTTCCTGTTTTATCGTAAACGTAAATATGATTAAAACCATCTTTTTCGCTAGTCCAGATAAAACTGTTGTCTTTTAAAAAAGTTAAGTTGTCTGTAACATCAACATACGCTTTGTCTTTTTCATTCAAAACCACTTTTGCAGCAGCAGTAGTTCCGTCTATAAATAATAAATCAAGATTATCCTGGTGACGGTTTAAAACCTGAGCAGATAGCGTATTGTTATCGTTTGTCCATTGCATTCTTGCGATATAAAAATCGTTATAATTTCCTAAATCAACTTTTTTAGTTGCATTTGCAGCAGCATCATATATATGTAATGAAACCAGAGAATTTTTTTCTCCGGCTTTAGGATATTTAAATGTTTCAATTGTTGGATATAAATCTGTTTTGAAGATTGACATTGAAAACTCAGGAACAGCACTTTCGTCAAAACGAATATAAGCTAGTTTTTTACTGTCTTTACTCCAGTCAAATGCACGAACAAAAGCAAATTCTTCTTCATAAACCCAATCCGTAATACCGTTGATCACAGCATTTTTCTTTCCATCTGTAGTAACTGCAGTCGATTTTTTTGAAGCTACATCATACACATAAAGATTGTTTTCTTTAGCATAAGCGATTTTAGTTCCGTCAGGAGAAAAAGTTGGTTCCTGAACCTGAAAATCAAAAAGCTTCGTTAATGATTTAGAAGCAATATCATATAAAAAATAATCTGCCGTAAATGAGTGACGGAAAATTTGGTTTGAATTACAAGCAATCAAAATCTTTTTTTCTGAGGCATCAAAAGTATAGCTGTCAATTCCATCTGCTAATTCCTTGTGATTTTTTGTATCAATTAAGTTTGATACTTTTTTTAAAGTTGCAAAATCGTATAAATCAATTTGCATACTTCTACTGGCGTTATCAACATTCAATACAGTATATTGGTCTGTATTTTTCAAAGATTGCAATTCATCCATTCCTTTTGCACGAAATGCCCCGCCATAGATACTTTCAACAGTAATTTTTTGCTGACCAAAAACAGTAGCAACTAATAACAAAAGTATAACAGTAATTTTACTTGTATTCATTAGAATTAATTTAAATATAAAAAGAGCCCAATTTTAGTGAAAAAAATAAACATAATACACATTTTAAGTGTTAAATGTTAAAAAAAATAACGATTGCGTACTTTTCAAAATTAAATAGATTTCAAACAAAACTCTTAAATTGGTATCTTTGTCGCAACATTATTATTTAAAATACTGAAAATGAACAATGCTGTTGCTGGATTTTCGAAGTTATCGAAAAAAGAAAAAATAAACTGGATCGCAAATGAATACTTTTCTACACCTGATGAAGCACTTAATATAATAAGAAATTACTGGAATTCAGACGAAAAGCTTCAACAACTACATGATGAATTCATAGAAAATACCATCACAAACTTTTATATTCCACTTGGTGTTGCTCCAAATTTTTTAATTAACGGAAAATACAAAACCATTCCAATGGCAATTGAAGAAAGTTCAGTAGTTGCCGCAGCCTCAAAATCTGCAAAATATTGGGCAACTCGCGGGGGTTTTAAAGCGACAGTTATCAATACCGAAAAAATTGGTCAGGTTCATTTTACGTTTAACGGAGACGCAGAAAAACTACAATCTTTCTTTGATCAGATCAAACCGAAATTTTTCTCAGACACGCAAAATATTACCAAAAACATGCAACAGCGTGGCGGCGGAATTTTAGATATTAAACTAAAAGACAAAAGAAGTTTACTCGAAAACTACTTTCAGCTTCATGCAACTTTTGAAACAAAAGACAGCATGGGAGCAAATTTCATCAACTCTTGTTTAGAGCAATTTGCAACGACTTTAAAAGACGAATTTCAAAATGCTGATCTGTTTTCTGATGATGAAAATATCAAGGTAATTATGAGTATTTTATCTAATTATGTCCCTAATTGCCTTGTTCGTGCCGAAGTTTCGTGTCCAATCGAAGATTTAACCGAAAAACATATTACAAATCCACAAGATTTTGCAGAACGTTTTGTTCAGGCTGTTCAAATTGCCGAAGTAGAGCCTTTTAGAGCCGTAACACATAACAAAGGCATCATGAATGGTGTTGATGCCGTAATTTTGGCAACAGGAAACGATTTTAGGGCTGTCGAAGCCGGCGTGCATGCTTATGCATCACGCAATGGTCAATATGCAAGTTTATCACACGCTAAAATCGAAAACGGAATATTTACTTTTTGGTTAGAAATTCCGCTTGCTTTAGGAACTGTTGGCGGATTAACGTCATTGCATCCATTAGTAAAATTATGTCTTGAAATGCTCGAAAAACCAGCTGCAGAAGAATTAATGCAAATTGTTGCCGTAGCAGGTTTGGCGCAAAATTTTGCCGCGTTGCGTTCTTTAACCACAACCGGAATTCAGGAAGGACATATGAAAATGCACTTAAACAATATTATCAATCAGTTTGAAGCAAATGAAGAAGAACGTCATTTGATAAAAGCTCATTTCAAGAAAAATACCGTTTCGCATAGCGCTGTGGTTGAATTTATCGAGAATTTAAGAAAATAATTAGAAGCTATTCCCGCTATTCGTTACAATCTTTTTTGTTTTAAAGAAGAACAAAAAAGGATTTCTCCTGAAACTTCGGGACTATCGGGGCTAAAAAATACAGAATGAAAACAACTTTTTACAGTAACGGAAAACTTTTAATTTCCGGAGAATATCTTGTTCTAGACGGCGCTGATGCTTTTGCTTTACCAACAAAATTTGGTCAGGATTTAGTAGTTGAAAATGGTTTAAATAAACAAATTGAGTGGAAAAGTTTCGATTTTGACAATCATATTTGGTTTGAGGATAATATTTCGTTTACAGAAATCATTAACAATGCCGACTCAAAAACGGAGACTGTAAAAACAACTTTAGTCAATATATTGCACGAAGCTTATCTTTTAAATCCTGATTTCATTACTAATGCTGAAGGATATAAAATTAGTACGCATTTAACGTTTCCAAAAAATTGGGGACTTGGAACTTCATCAACGCTCCTGAATAATATTGCTCAATGGACTAAAATTAATGCTTTTACTTTGCTTAAAAACAGTTTTGGCGGAAGCGGTTATGATATTGCCTGCGCGCAAAATGATACACCAATAATTTATCAAATTGAAAATAACGTTGTAAAAACTGTCGCATTTAACCCTGATTTCACAAAAAACATTTACTTCGTTTATCTCAATAAAAAGCAAAGCAGTAAAGCTGCGATCAATGCATATTATAATAACCGAAATGAACATTTAGCTGAAAACATTGCTAAAAACAACAAACTTACTGAGGCTATCATAAATGCAAAAACGGTAAAAGAATTTGCATTAGCTGTAGAAAAACATGAAATTCATTTAAGTAATATTCTTGAAACAAGAACGATTAAAGAAATTGCTTTTCGTGATTTTAATGGCGTAATAAAAAGTCTTGGTGCTTGGGGCGGCGATTTTGTAATGGTAATTTCTAAAGAAAATCCAAAAGATTACTTTGTTTCAAAAGGATATGAAACAATTCTCACTTATGATGAAATGATTTTATAAGTATAATGCTGTTCAGCAAAAAATCAACTTAGTAATTTGCTTTTTTATTCCTAGCCTGTTTATTGCTGGTATTGGTTTCAAGTCGGCGCACTTTTTGCGTTTCCTGTTCGTTTGATTCAATAAGGGTATTGTGCAAACGCTCGGCCATTTTTTCTATACTATTAGTGATAGAATCATAGACAAGTTCCATCCTGCGATGTTTTTCTTCTTTTACAGCTTTCAAAACATCTTCGACAAAAAACTTATCGTACTTCTCAGCAACAGAATCTCTCGTATTAGTAAGTCTGATAACATAATCGTTACTTAATATAGTAACTTTGAAATGCTGTTCCTCATTACTTAAATAATACTTGCCTCCCAATTCATCAACGTTGATATCGGTGCTGCTTACTTTTAAAAGTTCAGTAATTATTCCAAAAATATGATTTTCTATTTTAGAATATACTTTAGCTTTTCTTCTAAACAAAAACTTAAACATAAAAAAAATTAAATGCCTGATTATTAAAGTTATCGCTCATCATTCTCTTATAATATTGATTAAATTTGTTTTCAAAAAACTCAACAAATAAACTGTAATAATTTGAATATCACAAATTTTTTAAATTATATTTCTATTATTCCTATATAATTAAGGAAAAATAGAAAGATTTTTATTACGAAATTATTTTGAATTGGTCTAAATGAATTGAAAAATAGAAAATTTCGATTCCTAATTAAAGTAATTTGCAGTAGTTCTTGTTCAAAATAATATACGAATAATTCTTTATTCCGGTTTTAAATTTTGATTGAAAATTTACGTCATTCAAACTTAAACCAACAGTCATAAAAAAACCCGAAACATTCAAATGAATGTTTCGGGTTTTGTATTTTGTTTTACTAAAAATTAGTAATTGAATTGTAATCTGTTATCTTCAATTTTAGCATTGTTTTTCAACGCAGGTAAAATTCTGTTTGCATCAGATGCGCTTTGAGATTTTATTTTTGCAACATATTCTGCGTGATTAGCAATTGCAGGAGCTTTTACTGTACTAATGTTTTTTACAACATAAACTCCGGTGTTTCCTTCAATTGGAGCAGAAACTTTATTTGCTGCTAAAGCAAATGCATTTCCAACTACTTTAGGCTCTTGTCCAACTCCACCAGGTAAAACCGGGTTATCCATAGTTACATCTGTAGCTTGTTGAACTGCAACGCCAGCACTTTTAGCAATAGCCTCAAGACTTGAACCTGTCATTTTAGCTTTAAGCATTTCGGCTTTTTTCTTGTTTTTCAAGATTGGCTCAACATAAGGTCTTGCAACAGTAACTGATACTAAACCTGATTTGTTTTCGCTTTTATATTGTGCAATTACGTGACCAATATTAGCAATTTCAAAACGTTTTACATCACCAGTATTTGTTTCTTTATCAAATGCCCATCTTATAATGTTACGTTGGTTTCCTAATGGACCAAACGCTTCATCCATAGCTTTTGCAGTTACAGGAGCTGCAACTTTTAAACCTAATGCTTTTGCAGTTGCGTTAAAATCTTTATCAGCAGCGTCCATTTCGAACTTAGTTGCCAATGTAAATACTTTATCAGAAGTAGACTCAGAAGGCTCAATTTTTTGAGCAATTGTAGCTAAACGAATTCCGTCTTGTTTATCTGTAATTTTGATAATGTGAAATCCGAAAGGAGTTTCAACTAAACCAATTTTTCCAATTCCGTTATTGAATACAAAATCATTGAATGGTTTTACCATTTGGTTTGGACCAAAATATCCTAAATCACCACCTTGTTGTGCAGATGAATCATCAGAGCTTGTAAAAGCCAACATCATGAAACTATCAGGATTAGCCTGAACTTGCGCTAAAATTTCTTCAGCTTTAGCTTTAGCTTCTTCTTTAGTTCTTTTTTCTTTTGCGTTTGGAGTTTTAGATCCGTCATAAGCAATTAAGATATGACTTGCTTTTGCGTTAACACCAGCTTTAAATCCTAAAGATTTAGAAATAGCATAATATCTTCCAAAAACATATGGTCCGTAGATTGCTCCGGCTGGTAAGCTGAATAATTTATCAGCATCAACTGCAGGTAAATCATTTTTAGCTACGTAAGTAGAATCGTAAGGAACATCAGAATTTGTATTTACAAATTCTGCAATGTTTGTCGCATTTCTAAAACCTGGCAAAGTATCATTTTTACCTGTTTTTGCGTTATATTCAACTCTTCCGTTTAATAAAGCTGTGATTTTAGCTTTAATTTCAGCTTCGTCCTCTTTTGAAGCTTTGTCTTCAACTAAAACATATTGAATTTCACGAGTTTCATCCGCTTTGAATTTTTTCTCGTTTTTCTTCATATAATCAACAATATCCGAATCAGAAATTTTCACTTCGCTATCTTTAATAGAAGAATATAATCCGGCAGCATAAGCAAAGTTTACTTTGTTAGCTTCCATTTCATATTTCAATTTTCCTTCACTAGCTGTTGTGTAAAGACCTGCTTTTACTAATGTATTGTAAATTTGAAATTTTGCGTTTAATTCAGCATCTTTTTCTTTTGATGAGATATATTCTGCTGCTTCAGGATTTGTTTTAAAATACTCTTTAAATTTTGCAACGTCAAAAGCGCCTGCAGCATTTAAAAACATTGGGTTTTTACCAATATTAGGATCTGTTTTTAAAACTTCCAAAAGGTGTTTTTCACCAACTCTCAATCCTAATTTGTCAAACTGAGATGACAATAAAGCGATTGAAACCTCTTGATCCCAAACTCTGTTTGCAGCTTCAGTGGAAGTAATTCCTTGCCCACTTTTTTCAACATTACTAACTTTAACTCTAAAGTCTTCAAATGAAATATCTTTTCCATCGATGCTTCCTACATCTTTCGAACTCTGACCGAAGCTTCCTCTTGTAAAGAGATCTTGTATTATAAATGCAAATAATGCAAGTGCAATAACTCCTATCAATAAAGCGGAACGCTGTCTAATTTTTGCTAAAACTGCCATTTTTATTATCGTTAATTTTATATTCAGTTTGCGAAAATACAATTATCTAGTTAATAACAATACAACTAGTGTTTTATTTTCGACATTTTTTTTTAATTAATGAAAAAATTACTCTTTTATAGTCATTTTTACTAATTCAATTTTCTTATTTGATGCCTCTTCAATCACAAAATGAAAGCTGTTAATGACTATTTTTTCTCCCTTTTGAGGGATTTCTTTGGTCGAATTCACAATAAATCCACCAAGAGTTCCGTAAGAATCCTCCTCCGGAATACCCAACTTATAGGTTTCATTCAAATATTCAACATCTAAACGAGTCGAAAACAGATATTTGCCTTCTCCTAATTCCTGTTCTATCAGTTCTTCTTCGGAATCGTGCTCGTCTTCAATTTCTCCAAAAAGCTCCTCTACAATATCTTCTATGGTGATAATTCCCGAAGTTCCTCCGTGTTCATCCAAAACAACGGCTACATTTTTTCGTTTTTTAATCAACAAACTTAAAGCATCTTTAATAGAAATTGTTTCAGGAACAAATTCAACCGTCATTAAAACGGATTTAATGGTTTTAGGTTTTTTAAATAAATCAAATGAATGAACATAACCTACAATGTCATCGAGTGAATTTTGACTTACTACAATCTTAGAATATCCTGTTTCTATAAATAGTTCTTTGAGTGCCGAAATATTTTCAAACAAGTCAATATCAACAATTTCTGTACGCGGCGTCATAATATCACGCGCTTTTACACCGGAAAACTCTAAGGCATTTTGAAAAATCTGAATTTCAGAATCTACTTCTTCATTGTCTTCTACAGAACTCATTTGCTCTGTTATATAGTTTCCTAATTCTATTTTGCTAAAATATAACTGAACCTGATCTCCTTCTGTTTTAAAAAATTTTCTCAAAATAAAATCTGAAATCCAGATGAAAAAAGTCGAAATATAATAGAACAATCTATAAAATATATAAGCCGGAATAGCAAAAATCTTAATTAAGGAATTGGCATAAATTTGAAAAAAGACTTTTGGAAAAAATTCCGCTGTTATCAAAACTACAAAAGTCGAGATTAAAGTCTGAATCAATAAACTTATCAGATTTGAAAAGTGATACCCAAAACCGATAATGCATTCTAAGATTAAATCACCCATGAAAAAACCATAAACGACAAGGGCTATATTATTGCCAATAAGCATGGCAGCAATAAACTTGGAAGGATTTTGGGTTAGTTTTGTCAGGGTTTGAGAAAGAAAATTATCTTGTTTTTTTTCTATTTCAAGATAAATTTTATTGGAAGAAATAAAAGCTATTTCCATTCCTGAAAAAAAGGCTGATAGTATTAAACATAGTATTATAATACTAATTTCCATTTTTTATTGTTTTTTGTTACGGTCGTCAAATTTTCTGGCAAACTTTCTTCTAAAGAAAAACATGAAAATCGCCAATCCTGCAATTATAAAACTTAATGTCGAATTGTCGTTTCCTTCATTTAGTTTCGTGATTCCGTCATAAATAAAAAAAACGGCAAATAAAATGTAAACGTATTGTGTGTATTTTAAATAATTCATGATAGTATTTATTCTTCGGCTTCTAATTCGCCGGTTATTCTTTGTGAGTTTATCACTTTAAAATCTTTACTAAAGTCTATTCCCTGACCGTTTGAAACCCCTTTTGCATCTGTCAGCTTGAACTTTCTCTCGGTGTAAAACCATTCGTTTTTCTGATCAAAATACAGCTGTTCCGTTTCTAACATCTGACCTGTTTCTGAGGTAATTTTTACTTTTCCCTGCAAATCGATAATTCCGGTTTGTTTGTATGAAACGGCATAATTTGATCTTATAAAAGTACGCTTTTGATTTTTATCATACAAAGTAACATCAATTCCTAAAGGAAATTCTGTAAACGGAAAATCAAGATTGGAATAATCCAGCATTTTTCGGCTTTTCAAAACTCCGGTTATGCGTCCTGAATCTGTGTATTTTATATTAACAGTATCTGCATCACTTCCGGGAACAAACTCTGAAAAGTTAATTTTCTGAACTTCTTTAAAGTTACTTTCGCATCCAAAAAACAGTGTCACAGCAAAAACTGTGACAACGTTTAGTATATATCTCTTTGGTAAATTCATTTGCCAAATGTAGTAAATTGTAATAGCTTAAAAAAACATATAACTTTATGCTTAATTGAATTTACTTTTCACGAACCATTTATCGTTAAAAGAAAAACTTAAACTAAAGTTTAGATAATTTTCCTGAACTAAACCTGCGGATGTTGTTCCTTTTTTACCAAACTCGATCCCGAAGTTTACATTTGAAAAAGTTCCGGTAATTGGAAATCCGGCACCTAAACTCATTCCAACATCATTAATAGATTCATTGTTTACTACCAGACCGGTTTTCTCAAATTTAAGACCCGCTCTGTATGTAATTCTGCTTAAATAGCTTGTAAATGAACTATAATTAGGGACATAATATCCTCCAATAGCATATTTAGAGTAGTTTTCGTAACGAACATTATCGCTTGCATTGTAATAATTATCAAGTTTACCGCTTCCCTGAAAAGCTAATGATGTACCTATTAACCATTTTCTGGCTTCTCCAACACCTGCACCAAAAGTTACTTTATTTGGTAGTTTCAAAGTATTTTCAACCGGATCTCCTGTTACGTCATCCGGATCACCGTCTACTTCAATGACTCTTGTGCTTTTTGAGCTTAATGTACTGGCAAAAGTGTAGCTTAAACTTGTATATAAATTTAATTTTTTATCAATTTTAGTTTGATACATAGTACCAATATTAAAATTTACACCTGCTAATTCAGAAGAATTTGTTTCTCTTGTTGCGCTTAAAACATCGGTAACAGCTTCTATAGTTGTTGTTGATATTTTACCAAAGTTATATTGTACATCGGCACCAATATTCCATTTTGGAGTAATTTTATATCCTAAACCAAAGAACACTTTATTTACGCCGCCTTTTCCTTCAAGCTGACTATTTATTCCGCCCTGAGCCGGATTAAGGTCTGAGATTTTATATCCTACAGAAGATAACGGAACCAAACCAAAACCGGCTCCAAATTTTCCCATCGGAATTCCTAAAGCTAAATAATCAAAAGTTGATCTTTGTGCTTTTGAAGATTCGCTGCTGCTTTTTATATTATTAGTTGCAAAAGTTCCTCCAACTGTAAAAGTCGTTTGACCAAGACTGGCATAACTTGCCGGATTTTCAATATTCAGGTGAATACTATCCTGCTCTACCGAAACTCCACCCATAGATCTGTTTTCAAGAGTTCCTTTAAACCTTGCATCTCCAATTCCGTAAAAAGAATATGGCGATGAAGTACCTTGCTGAGCAAATGAAACGAACGAGATAAGTAAACAAGCACTTATTATAATTTTTTTAATCATTGTCGATTTTATATTGAAATGTTTGGTTCAAACTTTCCAAAAGGAAATTTGAATTGGCAAATATGGTATTTTTTAATCGTTTAGCCAAAAAATCTGCATCACCACCCGTTAAAATTATTATAAAATTTGAAAAATTTAACCGATATTCATCGATAAAACCGTCAATCTCATAGACGAAGCCGTTTACAACACCAGAATGAATTGCTTGTTTTGTGGAGTTTCCTATATATAGATCAGGTGCTTCAAGCTCCAGTAAAGGCAGTCTGGCCGTGTAATTATGCAATGCTTCATAACGCAAACGCAATCCCGGAGAAATAGCGCCGCCTAAATAATTGTCATTTTCGTCGATAAAATCGTAGGTAATACACGTTCCGGCATCAATTACTAATCTGTTTTGTTTGGGAAATTGCAAGGTTGCTCCGGCAGCCAAAACCATTCTGTCAATTCCCAACGTTTTTGGAGTCGCATATTTATTTACGAAGGGAAAAACATCTTCATGTGTTAAAAAATGAATATTAAGCTGATTTTCGAAAGACAAAAAAGACTGCTTTTCGATATTTCCAACTGATGCAACGACCAAATCAGAACAATTTTGAAATTTTTCTAAAATTTTTTCAATTTTTTTTTCGAGCTCATTTTTCTCAAAAACAAAACTTTCAAGAAGATTACTTCCCTCAAAGACAGCTGCTTTAATTCGAGTGTTTCCAACATCAACCGTTAAAACCATGTTTGCATTTTTATAAATGCGAAGGTACGAATTGATTTTTTTAAAAAAATGTTTTGGATAAACGAAAAATGATTCTATCTTTGCACCCGCATTAACCGCACAACGGTACCTTAGCTCAGATGGTAGAGCAATGGACTGAAAATCCATGTGTCCCTGGTTCGATCCCTGGAGGTACCACCAAAACCCGAATAGCAATATTCGGGTTTTTTGTTTTTAATACTTTTTATAAATGCACTACTTATATATTCTTTACTCAGATTCATCTCAAAAATTTTATATCGGAGAGACCAACAATATTGAAAGTAGAATTTCAAAGCATCAAAATCATTTTTATTCAAATTCATTTACTAAAATAGCTGAGGACTGGAAAATTGTTTTAACCTTCGATTGCATTGATAAAGAAGAGGCTATCTATTTAGAAAAATTTATTAAAAGAATGAAAAGTAAAACTTTTAATACCAAAATAATAGCAGATCCTTCTATTTTAAAAGACATTCTATTTAAAAGAAAATCATAATGTGTCCGTGGTTCTCCCGAAGCCTCGGGACTGGAGGTACCACAAAACCCGAATAGCAATATTCGGTTTTTTTGTTTTTAATACTTTATTGAAAATTCCAATTTAATTCCAATAAGTTTTACCGCTAGTTTGTCATTTCGAGGAACGAGAAATCACATAATGTATTCACGTTTCGTTGCTCTCAGGATGTGATTTCTCGTTCCTCGAAATGACAAAAATGTACTAATTGTGACTTTACACTCTTTGCGGTTAAACACTTTGCACTTAAAAAACCATTCTTTTGTAAACTTTTAATTACCAAAAAAACCAAAGTTAATAATTAAGCTGTTTTTGTTAAAAAAGTACCAATTAAATAAAAAAATATCCTTTATATTCGTAAAATAATACTTTATACTTTTATTTATTAACAAAAATACAAGAGTTATTTTATGGGTAAAACTTCTACAAAAGGCATTTGGAAAGTAATTTCGGCCTCGTCAATGGGTACAATGATTGAATGGTATGATTTCTATATTTTTGGGAGTTTAGCCGTTGTGATTTCAACAAAATTCTTTCCGAGCGATAATCCAACTGCGGCTTTTTTATCCACTTTGGCCACTTTTGCAGCAGGGTTTGTAGTAAGGCCTTTTGGAGCTTTATTTTTTGGAAGGCTTGGTGATATCATTGGCAGGAAATATACTTTCATGGCTACTTTATTATTAATGGGCGGTTCTACTTTTTTAATAGGCTGTATTCCCAGTTATGAAACCATTGGTTTTTTAGCTCCTTTATTCGTTTTAATTCTTCGTTTATTACAAGGTCTTGCTCTTGGCGGAGAATATGGCGGTGCCGCAACTTATGTAGCAGAACATGCTCCTGTGGGACAAAAAGGGTATTGGACTTCGTGGATTCAGACTACAGCAACTGTTGGTCTTTTTATCTCTTTAATGGTAATTCTGGCTACCAAAAACGTACTTTCTGCCGAAGATTTTGATTCCTGGGGATGGCGTGTGCCGTTTTGGGTTTCTATTGTTATGGTTGGCGTTTCTTATTTGATTCGTAAAAATATGGATGAATCTCCTGTATTTGCAAAAGCAAAAAAAGAAGGAACAACCAGCACAAACCCATTAAAAGAAAGTTTTGGAAACCGATATAATTTAAAATTTGTTTTACTGGCACTATTTGGCGCCACAATGGGACAAGGTGTAGTTTGGTACACCGGACAGTTTTATGCTATGAGTTTCATGAAAACGGTAATGAATGTAGATTCGTCTCAGGTAGATGAATTACTTGGAATTGCTTTATTATTAGGAACTCCGTTTTTTATAGTTTTTGGATGGCTGAGCGATAAAGTAGGACGAAAATATATCATGATGAGCGGAATGCTGCTCGCTATTTTGTTCTACAGACCTATCTACAAAATGATGTACGAAACAACTGATGTAAAGTATAAAACTGAAATTGTCGAAGATACAAAATATGCCACTGAGGCTAGCAAAAGCAACGATTCTATTGTTACCACTCAAAAAAATTACACAGACGGAACAACTCTGACAGAGAAAAAAACGTATGTAGTAAATAAGAAAGAAGCTCTGGTTAATACTTCAATCAGTATCAATTCAAATGACGAATGGACTTTGATTTTTCTGGTTTTCATTCAGGTTTTATTTGTTACTATGGTGTATGGGCCAATTGCGGCATTTTTAGTAGAAATGTTTCCAGCGAAAATCAGATATACTTCGATGTCGCTTCCTTATCATGTAGGAAACGGAATTTTTGGAGGTTTGCTTCCCGCAATCTCAACCTATTTCGTAACGCATTCTAAAGAAGCAGGAAAACCGGAATTTTATCTTGACGGACTTTGGTATCCTATTATTATTGCTTCGGTATGCTTTGTAATTGGAATGATATATATTGATAATAAAAACAAAACAAATCACCTTTAATATTTAATAACATGAATGCAATCAAACAAATTTTAGGTGTTTTATGGGTTATTCTAGCCGTTGCCGCCGCTTATTTCTGTGTCTTTGAATTTGGCTTACCCAAACTATTATCAGACAAACAAGATGATCTGGTATTTGGAATCATCATTCTATTTATCCTAACGCCTTTAATTGTTTTAGGATTGGGAACTTTTGGTTATTTTGCCGTGATCGGTGAATACAATAAAGAAAAATAAAAATACTTTTTGAACAAAAATACAAAAGGGCTGTCTAAAAAAGACAGCCCTTTTGTTTACAAATTATTTTTAGATCGTTTTAAGATTGTAATTCACTCAAAGAAATCTTTATGAGTGGCTTATTCTGTTTTTCTTCATTTTTTTTGATACTAAATAAAAAATAGTCCCAATAATAAATACCGGCAAAATAAAATAGGAGTAATTTATAGCATAGTAGATAAGATTAGGTTCTAAAATTATATAACTATAACCGAATACGGAAAAATAAACCATTAACAAAATGCAGATTGTCGCAAAAATTAAATAATTCCAATTCGTTCTTTCCATTTTAAAATAGGAATTGGGTGCCAGAATAAACAGTAAATATTTTAAGAAATATTCATCAGGTGATTGATCTACTTTTTTTCTAAGTTTCATCATTAAAATTTTTATTAAATAAAAAACAGTACCTATAATAAAAGCCAGTAAAACAAAAAAGAAATAACTTGTAATATAAAAAGTATCATAAAAGCAAATTGTATAAAAATATTCCACAAAGTAAAAATAGACGAGCAACAAAATGCAAATCGTCACAAAAATTAAATAGTTTTTAGTTATTGTTTTCATTTATATTTTCGTTATTAAAAAAAGCATTATACATTTTGAAATATCCCAAATAGATACCTTGAAAACTAATATCAGGAATAATAACATTGAGCATTTTTTCTGGAAATTTCTTGTATGACAGTTTACTTTCAACAATAGTTTCTATATCTAAAATTAAATCTTTCATTTTTCTGATGTCTGTATTCTCCTGTTCTAATTTTTCAATTATTGATTTTGAAAAAAAAGGCTCTGGTGGATGTTGCATTTGTACAATTACATAATAAGGACATATGACACTTAAATATAGGGTAATTGAGTGTAATTTTCCTCCTTCAAAAATATTTAGGAAAAACTTAAAACATCTGTCTTGAGAATCTAGTCGTGAGAAATCCTCAAAATCTTTTAAAATTAAATCCTCTTCAAATTCTATTTTAATATCATCTCGCAATTTCTTATTTTCATCAGAATTAAAAAAATCTATTGTTGACTGCAATCTTTTGTGCTCTTGAGTTTGCAGATATAATTGATTTTGATCCCAAGGACATATATTCTTAGGATAAAACAAATAAGCTAAATTTAGTAAAACTTCATGTATCATATTTTATAATAATTTAATCACAGTTTCCTGTACTTGACGTATTTGTTTTATAATTTGTAGCTTTAATAGTGGACGTAGAATTAAAATTTACTATACCTCCATTAGTATAAAGACGGTACTCATCTATTAATTTTTTTTGAAAATACAATCTCACTGATAATTCAGAAACTTCTGTATTTCCGTATTTGGTAATCGTCTCACGCATTGCCAATTCAAGAATTTTTGCAGAGACTGTTGCCGCCACACCTACAGTTACATCTCCATTCCCTTTATTAAAATTTACAGGTATACCAAAACTTATTGGCTGAGGGTAATCGATTATTTGTGTAATTCGAAATCCTTTTTGAGTAACTAAAACGATTTTAAAACTAACGTTTTTAACCAATGCTTCTTGCCAATTTGCTCCATTTTTTCTAACAAAATAAAAACTCTCACAACTCGGAGGTGCATACGTGGCTGAATTACTTGAATTTGTACTCCCATCTCCGTTATTACTTCCACCTCCAGAGCTTATATAACCACCTGTACCATATATTCCTCCAACAGAAGATCCGATACTAAAATCTCTACTTATGCCTATTGGATTTGAAGAACCTCCGCTACCACCTTGTACGATTACTTCATCTAATGGAATAGGAGCTTCTTTTCCAGTAAGATTACGAGGTTTGATTTTATCGTCACCAGATAAAAACCTTGCTTTTACGTTGTTAACGGCTATACCATTTTCAAATTTAGCTCCTTTTACAAAACCTTCTTTCAGGTCCCATGTTAAAATATAACCGTTATAAAAATTCAGACTACCAAAATCATCTTTCGTTTGATCTTGTTTAAAAACAGCTTCTGAATCAGGAAATAACTCATGTATAACAGGCCTATATTCTTTGCCGAAAGGATATAAATATAACCTTTTTTCTCCTTTGTATTCCGGATTTTGTGGATTGTCCTTAACTGGAACGGTTATAACAATCGAATCATTTTCTAATTTAATTTCAGAAGCATTCTCCCAATGATAATCAATGCTCTTAAATACTGAATCAAGAGGCTCATTTGTCTTGTAAACATTAAACCAATTCTTAGCTTCATTAATTTTTCTTTCCTGATTGAATGACTGTTTTTCACCAATTTCTTCTTTGGTACAATTTGTAATTAATAACGTAAAGCTTAAAACAAATACGGTTTTTGCTAATTTCTTTAATTTTTTCATGGTCAAATGATTTAATGGTTAAATAGTTCTTGAAATTTATTTCCTATTAAATCATTCAATTGCCCCGAAAAGATATTAAAGCGCCAGAATAAGCCATACTTTCTGTTTGTAAAACTGATGTAAAATAAAAGGGCTGCCTGTTTCCAGACAACCCTTTCTAACTACTAACAAAACCAAAATTTTAACTTGTTAGGTTATATTTTAATAGATTTCCAAGTCGTTATTTTTTAATAAATTTTATAACCTGAGTTTTATCATTCTGATCTAAAGCTTTTACTACATACAATCCCGCTTTTAAATCGCTTACGCTAAATTGAAAATCGGTATTTCCATCAGTAATAAAACTCTTAACCAATTGTCCTGATATTGCATAAACCTCAACTTTAGTTGTTGTTACATTTAAGGTGAAATAATTTGAAACCGGATTTGGATACAGATTAACTGTATTTCCTTTCTCGAAATCTGCAATTGCTAAATTTGCCTGTTTGTTACCATAAATTCTGTATTCGCCGGCGGGTAAACTTATTGTCGCATTTACATCGGTAACATTTATAGTGGTATTATCCATTAAATTATACCAGGTTCCTGTGTATTGAAAACCTGTTGCTGCATTTTGTGTGGTAACATCAAAATTGGCGACAATTAAAACATCTTTCAATTGTGCCGAAGATAAATTGCTATTCGTAATTTTTATATTCACCGCCAATGAACTAACATTTGCAATTGTTGGAGTTCCTAAAAAAACAGGTTCTGTTGTTTTTAGTGTAATCATTTTTGCCCAATCGTTGTAAATTTTATTTCGGTTTGAATTTCCTAACCAATTATTTACCCATTGCGGTTGCGGTTTTGTATCTAATTTACAATCTCCTGAAACAGCATCAAAATCATTATTTACAGAATTATCGTTGCAGGTAAAAATTGAATTTTCCCAGCCTAATTCTCCAAAATGCCAAATCATTTTTGGTCCGGGAACAAGCAAAGAAACTGCTCCAATTGCCGGCATTCTTGATAAAGCCGTATTTAAATCTTTTACATTATAAGTTCCGTTTGAAGCTCCGTATTGCATATTTTTATACATCAAGCGTTCTTCATCATGACTTTCGGCGTAACCCATTAATCGATTTGCTGCAAAGCCATGGCTCGCGCTGGACATTCTCGAAATATTACTGTCAGATGCGTATCCCATTGACAACTGATTGTACGCTCCGGTCATTTTTCCCCACATCATAACGCCTTTACTTGGTGTTTCATTCACTCTGTAATTTGCCCATTGCTGTTCTTCGACATCATCATTGCCTAAATGCTCAAAAATGGTATAATGTGTAGGATCTAAACTCCACGAATAATCTGCATATTTTCTCAAGACATCTACTCGATCCTGCTGATATTGATCTGTACAAGCTCCATCATTAGCCGTACAATTTTGGGTAAATCCTTTGGTTAAATCCCAACGGAAACCGTCAATTTTATATTCTTCAATCCATTGTTTAATAACGCGATCTACATAATATTGCGTTTTAAGCGATTGATGATTAAAATCTTCACCAACACTGTAAGCATGTTTGGCAACGGTATTAAAATATGGATTCTCGGCAGTTGGCGAACCAAATCCGTCTCCGTCAGGATCGTTCATCCACATTCGAACCATTGGATTTCTACCAAAAGCATGGTTTAAAGCGACATCCAAAATAACCGCAATTCCGTTTTGATGACATAAATCGATAAGTTCTTTTAATTTATCCGAAGTTCCGTAAAATTTATCCAGCGCCATATGAAACGAAGTATTGTAACCCCAGCTTTCATTGCCTTCAAATTCCATTACCGGCATTAATTCGATGGCATTTATTTTAAGGTTTTTAAAATAATCGATGCGATCAATTAAACTCTGATAATTTCTGGCTGCATCAAAATCGCGAACCAAAACTTCATAAACTACCAGTTTTTCTTTTTCGGGTTTTGCAAAATTGGTTATTTGCCAATTGTATGGCGTTTGTCCTGTTTTTAAAACTGTTACTTCAAAGTTTTGTCCTGTTGGATAAACGGGCATATTTGGATATGAAGCCGACGGAATTCCAGAATCATCATAAGGCGACAAAACTAAGGTAGAATAAGGATCAGCCGTTTTTACCAAAGATGGTGAATTGACAAGCGGTGTCGCATCAACAACCCAATATTGATATGTATTATTTACTCCGGAAACTAATCCTGTTATTTCTAACCAGAATTTTCCCGAAACAGGATCTTTTTTCATGGCATACGCCGATGAAGGCTGCCAATTATTAAAACTTCCGGCAACGTAAACAAAATCTTTTAAAGATGCATCTAAAACCAACGTTGCTTTTGTAGCATCTGTCGCATTATAATTTATTCCATCAACCAAACCGGCTGGCATTGCCTGAGAAATTGTATTTGGATTTACAACAACCGAGAATTTTTTAACGATCGTTGTCGCGCCCTGAACAATACTCAATTCATAGCTTTGATTCGTAGTTATATTGGTATGATTAAATGAATAAGACGATGTACTTGCATTGGTGTTAATTATTGTTCCGTTTGCTTTTAATATATAACTCGCCGCACCATTTGTATTTGTAGCGGTAATATTAAAATTTGAACCCGAAGTTATAATTGTTGTACTATTTTCAATTGGTGCTGTTAAAGTTGTCTGAAAAGAACCTACCTCAACCAAAATATCCTGCGATTTTTTATCGCCTGTTCCGTTTTTTGCTTTAACCAAAAAGCCTATTTTTCCAATTCCTGTAGTATTATAATAGGTTGTTGGCGTAAAAGTTTTAGTATAAGTATCTGAAACTGCATTGTAGGTAAATTTACTGGCATCACTTGAGGCTTCCCACGTTCCATTATTTGGTGTTCCTTTTTGCGTAGTATCGTTTATATCAAAAGCCCACGTCCATAAGTAAAGTGAATGATCTGTAATTCCCCATGTTGTTTCGTTAATACTGCTTCCGGCAATTGTAATGGTAATAGCGGTAGTTTCTTCAAAAGGCGAAGGACTCACTGAATAAATGGCAGTTTGCGGTTGGGCAAATGTAATGGCCGACAACAAAACGAATATTGATAGTATAATTTTTTTCATAATGTGGTTTGGTTTAGTTAGTAAGATTAAAAAAGGGCTACCTTACAGATAGCCCTTTTAAATATTTCAAAAAAGATTACTCTTGATTTGGAATCATTAAGTAACTTCCGTCTAAATCATTGAAATAAATCACATATTTAGATTTTGCTACAGGTGTATTATCTCCTGAGTTCACTCCTGAGAAAGGAGTTTTTCCTCCCCATGAAACATCCCATGCATCATTAGCTCTAAATTTCATTTCACCATCGTTTAATGATGTTACTCCAAGAGTCCAAATATGCCCGTTGAATGAAGATTTTATCATTGGTGTTGATGCATCCCAGCCTTTAGAAGTACTGCTTCCGATGATTCCAACTGTTGCATAACTTACAGCAGCAGATGCATCATAAGGAACTAATGTATAGGTTAACTTGTCAACATCCATTGTAAAGGTGTAATATCCATCAGCAGCGATTACAAAACTAGCCGGATCAGGATCTGCGTCAACTCCTCTATAGGCAAGAGCACCTGCAGAACCTCCGTACATTGGAGCCCAGCTTCCTAAATTTTTGATCGCTTTAAATGCTCCTGCTTTAAAAAATCCCGTAAATTTATATTGATTAGCATTTGCAGCACTTCTGAATAAAATTTGATTTCCTTTATTATTATCCCATCCTGAAACTGTTGCATCACCAACTAAATACCAATCAACAAAATTGTAAACTACTTTCCCTACATAAGGGGTTACCGTAATTGTAATTAAACCTTTTGATACCTGAGTAAATCCTCCGGAAACATTTGATGAAATTTTTACATCATACATTGCAGCAACTTCCGGCTGTCCGCCAAGATCAATTGCTGCCTGATTTAAATCTCTGGCAAGTACCGAAGCTTCTTTAATACTATTTGTTGTTGTTGCAAGCGTTTTTGCCGCTGTAAAATCGCCGCCTTTTTTATCTATTAACAAAGTATATTTTATGGCTACGGGACTAGAATACGCCGCTGCCGACCATGTAAATTTAGCAACTTCATCTGCCGCTTTATTAACATCCAGAACATAATTTTGTCCTGTTGTTGGCGCAGTAATTTCTGGTGTTGTAACATCATTAAGAACTGTTCTTTCATCTACGGCATCAGCATTACATGAAACTGCCAACACACCAATAAATGCGATTAAAATTTTATATATATTTTTCATTTTAATGTTTTATAAAATTAGTATCCTGGATTTTGCTTCAATGTTGGATTTGCCTGAATGTTTCTTGCAGGAATAGGCATTAAATCTCTGTATGAATCTGTAGCGTTACCGTTTACAGAACCACCTTTCCATTGCCAGATTTTAGAACTACCAGTAAATTTTCCAAAACGAATCAAATCTGTTCTTCTGTGGCATTCCCAAAATAATTCTCTCCCTCTTTCATCTAAGATAAAATCAAGTGTTAATTGTGGAAGCCCAATTGTTTGTGCATTTGCTCTAGTTCTAATTTGATTGATATAACCCAAAGCAGTATTCATGTTTCCGGTAGTAGCGCCTCTAAGAGTTGCCTCGGCATACATTAAATAAGCATCTGTTAATCTAAACATTGGGAAATCGATATCCGGGATATCATTTCTTTGTGCTGCAGAACCGTCTGCATTTTTATTGATGTATTTTGTTACAGCATAACCGTCTGTAAAAGTTCCAACATTATTAATGTCTTTAGATTGTCCGTCTCTATAAAATGTTCCTCTATTATCTGCAGTTGCAGTTTCATCAGGAAAAAGGTTTACAAACTCTCTGCGAGTTCTAATCCCTTGCCATCCACCGTCCATTCCTCTGGAAGCAGCATCCATGCTACCACCAATAGAAGCGTGCATAATAAAACTCATTCCACCACCGGTAGCTCTAATCGCGTTACCATCTCCAATAATTGGGAAAATAATTTCTGATTGCGCACCGTTTCTGTTATTATCTGCAGAGAACAAATAACGGTAAGGAACGTTTGCAAAGGTATAAGCTGAACCGGTAATGATTTCATTACATAACGTTGCCGCTTCATTGTTTCTGTCTACGCCTGTATAAACTTTAGAGTTTAAATAAATTTGTGCCAATAAAAATTTAGCAGCTGTTTTATCTACTCTGCCATATTCATTTGCTCCAGAAGCTACTAAACTATTGTCTAGATCTTTTAATTCAGATTCTACAAAAGCAAAAACTTCTGCTCTTGATTTTTGTACCGGATAAAAGAATCCAACAGGATCATTTTCTGTAGTGATTGGCACATTTCCAAATAAATCCATTAAGTTATAATAAGAGAACGCTCTTAAAAAACGAGCTTCAGCTCTAAACTTTGCGATATCCGTTTTTAAATTTGCATCAACACCTCTTGCTGTTAATTTCTCATCAGTAGTTTGTCTTAAAAACTCGTTTGCAACACTAATATGATAGAATGCTCTTGAGAATGTTCCTTCTAAAAATTCATTAGCCGGAGCCCATGTTTGAGAATTCAACGTTGGCAAAGTACCATCAGCCCAGGCAATAATTGCTTCGTCTGTAGAAAATTCCTGTGTTACAAAAAGTAATCTCAGGTAACTGCTAAAATCACCTCCAAGTCCTGCAATATCAGGGTTTTGTCCAGGTTTTGTAGCATCTCCGTCACCATCATTACCTCCAACATACAAACCTGCGTATAGCTTTGCCAATACTTCTTTGTACGATGCGGGATCTTGAAAAAAGGCTTCTGATAAAAACTCATCATCATCCTTTGGCGTCACGTTTAAATCGTCCGTACACGAGGTAAGCGTCATACTTAATCCTAAAACGAATAGGAAAAAATAAGATATATATTTAAATGATATTTTCATTTTGTTTATTTTTAAATTTTTGATTTTCAATCTACTATTAGAAATTGGCATTTACTCCAAACAAGAATGTTCTTGCTCTTGGGTATACATTATTATCAATTCCGTTGAATTTCTCAGGATCTAAACCATCGTATTTCGTAAGAATGAAAACATTTTGAACACCAGCTGTAAATCGTAAAGAAGCTGCTTTAATGATCGTTTTATCAAAAGTATATCCAAGCGTAACGTTATCTAATTTGATAAACGAAGCATCTTTTATAAAATAATCAGACAAGTAACGTTGTGTTCCGTTATCTTCAAAAGTAAAACCAGTATTAAAGTAATCTGAACTTACGTTCGACAAATCTGTTTGTCTTCTCAAACCAGCATCAGAATAACCTAAGTTTGAACTTACGTTATCAAAAATCTTATTTCCTACACTTGCTCTCCAATTCATTGTAAAATCAAACTTTTTATAGTTTAAAGTTGAGAATAAACCAAAAGTATAATCCGGTGCGGTCTTACCTGCTCTGTAACGGTCGCCCGCATCAATTTTTCCATCTGCATTTCTATCTACATAAGCTCCTGCAATTGGTCTTTTGTTAGCATCGTATAATTGTTCGAATACAAAAAATGAATTCGGCGCATATCCTACAGAGTTAATAAGGATTTTATTTCCATTTCCACCCGAGATATTATCTCCGGTCAAATAACCCTGAAAACCGGGAACCGTGATTCCTAACTCAGAAATATTTTGATCGATATAAGTCGTATTGAAAGCCACATTCCATGTTAAATTATCATTTTTAACAATATCAGACGCAATACTAAATTCAAGTCCTTTTGTTCTTACACTACCAATATTAAAGAAACCTTGATTTCTTAAATTTGCACCATCAGGAACCGCAATATCTGCTAATAAATCAGTTGATTTTTTATCAAAATAGTTAATCGTTCCCGTAATTCTATCGTTGAAAAATCCGTAATCGATACCAACATTAGTTTCAGCCAATTCTTCCCATTTGATATTTTCATTATATCCTTCAGGTCTTGCCGTAGAATAAATTGTATTACCAAAAATATATTGCGAATTAATTGTTCCTAAAGTAACTCTTCGTAAATAGTCATATTGAGCAGAGATATCCTGTTGTCCTGTTGTACCGTAACCAACTCTTAATTTTAAAGTCGAAACAGTTGCATTTCCTTTTAAGAAAGCTTCTTCAGACATATTCCATGCAAAAGCAGCCCCACCAAAATTACCCCATCTGTTATCTTCAGAAAAACGAGAAGTTCCGTCTCTTCTGTAATTTAAAGTCAATAAATATCTGCTGTCAAAACCTAAATTCAAACGTCCGAAGAACGATTGTAAATTAACATCCGGATCTGTAGCAACATCTGAATTAGGATTTGGCTGTCTAACCTCTCCTGATGAATATTTTTCTTTTTGAAACAATTGGTAGTTATAACCCGCAGTTGCATCAATTTTAAGTTTTCCTAAATCTTTAGTATAATTAAAATAAGCATTTAAGTTTTTGTTTTGAAGCGCATCTGTATAACTGTTATAGTTTCCTAAGTTTACATAATCCGGTCCGTTAAACGGTTTTGGCTGATATCCTAAAGCACTTTGAGTACTTACTTCAGTATATCCGCTACTGTCAAATCTATCAATACCAGCTTCTACAACAGCTCTTAAATCTTCAAAGAAATGCAGTTTATAATCTAATCTAATATTACCCCATTTTCTGGTAGAAGTAGCTCTTCTGTTATCCTGATTTAATCTTGCAACAGGGTTTCTCGCAGGCAATAATGGTAAATTCCCAGTAGGCTCTAACCATTCAAAATAACCTCCATAACGAGAACCAGCTTGATAAACAGGCTGCGTAGGATCAAATCCAATAGCACTTCCGATAACCGCACCTTCATCCTGAAATTGGTTTTTACCGAAAGATAAGTTTCCGCTAATATCAATTTTTAAGTGATTATCAAATAAAACCGGATTTAACGATAACGATGTCGTAGTTCTTTCAAAAGAAGTGTTTCTTAGGATTCCAGGATTATCAACATTACCAACAGATAATCTTACCGGTAATTTATCAAACAAAGCACCACTTATAGAGATATTATTGTTTGTTGTTAATGCAGTATGAAAAATTTCATCTTGCCAGTTTGTATTTGCATTACCCAATAAAGCTTGCTGAGCCGGAGTACCTTTAGTGTTTACCAATTCACGAAATTGGTCTGCACTCATTACATCAACAGTATTTGCCACAGTATTAATACCAACCTGAGAACTGAAATTAACTTTTACACCACCTTTAGCTCCTTTTTTTGTTGTAATAACAATTACACCATTTGCAGCTCTCGATCCGTAGATTGCAGCAGCAGAAGCATCTTTAAGAACCGTAAAAGATTCAATATCATTAGGATCAATTGTAGATAAAATACTCGTTGCCCCACTAGGAACCGCATTGCTTAAAGGCAATCCGTCTAAAACGATTAAAGGCTCATTAGAAGCATTTAAAGATGAACCGCCACGAATTCTAATATCTGCTTTTGCTCCCGGAGCACCACCGCCCGTTACATTAACACCCGAAATACGACCGCTAATTAAAGACTCAGGAGTTACGTTAATTCCTTTATTAAATTCTTTAGAAGAAATTTGTGAAACAGATCCGGTAGCATCCTTTTTCTTAACAGTACCGTAACCTACTTGTACCACAACTTCTTTAAGTTGATTCGTATCTTCTTCCAGCGAAACACTTAATGTTTGTTGTCCGTTAAAAGTTACAGTTGACGTTTTATATCCAATAAATGAAACCGTAATTTTGTCTCCATTTTTTAAATTAGATAACTGAAATTTACCGTCAAAATCTGTTGATGTTCCGCCCGGAGCACCTTGTACATTTACATTTACTCCCGGGATTGGTTGTCCCGTTGCAAGATCTGCAACAGTTCCTTTTAAAGTACTTTGAGCTAGTACAGTAAACGGTAACAGCAGGAATAAAAATAACAACTTTTTGTAAATTGTTTTCATACTTTTTGTTTAAATTAGTTTGAGTTTGTGATTGTTAGTTAAGTTTTTAATTTTACTTCGAATTTCAAAATTATGAATTTATTAACATGACCAACGTTTTGCAATTTTTAATAAGTTACGAAAACGTGGTAGTGTTGAAAACTTTCTATATTTTGTAATCTTTTAAGTCAAAAATTATCAATTATCAAAATTTCACATACCTTTATTATTAATTAGATTTTTTTCAAAAATTAGCATGAAACGAAAAATAACCTTAAAACAGATCGCAAGAGAGCTTGATGTCTCTATTTCAACTGTCTCAAAATCACTTAGAAACAGCCTTGAAATAGGAGAAGAAACACGCCTGAAAGTGCAGGCTTTTGCAAAGTTTTACAACTATAAACCAAACAATATTGCCCTTAGCTTAAAAAACCGAAAAACCAAAAGTATTGGTATTATCATTCCGGAAATTGTACATTATTTTTTCTCAACCGTAATCAATGGAATTGAGCAGGTTGCAAACGAAAATGGTTACAGCGTTGTTATCTGTTTATCTGATGATTCTTTTGATAAAGAAGTCTTAAATATGGAAATGTTAGCCAACGGAAGCATCGATGGATTTATCATGTCACTTTCTAAAGAAACCCAATATAAAGGTGATTTTCACCATATTACAGAAGTTATAAATCAAGGAATGCCCGTTGTAATGTTCGACCGCGTAACAAACGATATTTTGTGCGACAAAGTTATTATTGATGATAAAGCCGCAGCTTACGAAGCCGTTCAGAGTTTAATTGATAATGGAAGAAAAAAGATCGCTCTTGTAACAACCGTTGATTATGTAAGTGTTGGAAAACTACGAACAGACGGTTACGAAAAAGCGCTTCTTGACAACGGATTACCTTTTAACGAAGATTTAATCATTAAAATTGAAGACGTAGACACTTGCGAAATCACCATTAGTCAGCTTTTGCACGACAGAGCATTTGATGCTGTTTTTGCTGTAAACGAGCTTTTTGCCGTAACAATTATAAAAACAGCCAGCAAAATGGGACTTAAAGTTCCCGAAGATCTGGCAGTAATTGCATTTACAGACGGAATCATCTCTAAATATTCAACGCCAAGTATTACAACCGTAAGCCAAAGTGGTGAAAAAATGGGAAATAAAGCAGCTAAAATGCTCATCGAAAGACTCGAAGCCGAACATGAAGATGACGATGAAGAAAACGAAAATTACACCACAGAAGTTATAGAAACACATTTGATAAAAAGAGAATCTACTGACTAATTTTCTTAAAATCAACACATTCTAAAGCCATAATTAATATTTATGGCTTTTTTGTTAGCATATATCTAAAAATAATTAATACTTTTACGCCCGTCAAGGCTTTTACTTTTACTTCGAAAAAAACAGTAAGTTTTGATAAGCATAGCGCTTATCGTCTAATTAATTTTTTAATTACGATAATGGAAAAGCGTAAATTAAGTTTCTGGGAAATTTGGAACATGAGTTTCGGTTTCTTAGGAATACAAATGGGGTTTGCACTTCAGAATGCAAATGCCAGCAGAATTCTTCAAATTTTTGGTGCCGACGTACATGAACTATCATGGTTTTGGATTATTGCTCCTTTAATGGGATTAATAGTGCAGCCAATTATTGGTCATTATAGCGATAGAACCTGGGGACGATTCGGACGAAGAAAGCCGTTTTTTCTTGTTGGTGCGATTTTAGCTTCAGTTGGATTAATTTTAATGCCGCAAGCTAAAATTTTTATTTCTGTTTTACCCGCTTTATGGGTTGGAGCCGGAATGTTAATGATCATGGATGCTTCTTTCAACATTGCCATGGAACCTTTTCGCGCACTTGTTGGTGATAATTTAAGAACAGATCAGCGTACTGCCGGATTCAGTATTCAAACTTCATTAATTGGTTTTGGAGCAGTAATTGGTTCAGCATTGCCGTATGTTTTAACGAAATATTTTCACATTTCAAACAACGCCGATCCCGGAAGTATTCCTTTAAATCTGAAATTATCATTTATCATTGGAGCAGCCGTTTTAATAGGTTCAATTTTGGTAACATTGTTTACAACAAAAGAATATACTCCCGAAGAATTAGCCAATTTTGAAGATCCTCAAAGCGAAGTCGATGTTCCTTCTGAAGAAAAATCAAAACTTACAGACATTTTTACAGACTTTGCAAAAATGCCAACAACAATGCGTCAGCTAAGTTGGGTACAATTTTTCTCGTGGTTCGGATTATTCGGAATGTGGGTTTTTACAACGCCCGCAATAGCACATCATATTTACGGTTTACCATTAAACGACACTTCCAGCCAGCAATATCAAGATGCCGGAGATTGGGTTGGAATTTTATTTGGAGTTTACAATTTAGTTTCTGCTATTATCGCACTGTTTTTTTTGCCCTACATCGCTAAAAAAATCGGAAGAAAATCAACTCACGCACTTTCATTAATTATTGGAGGAATCGGATTAATATCCATTTACTTTATGCCAAATGAAGATTGGGTTGTATTGCCTATGATTTTAATTGGAGTTGCCTGGGCAAGTATTTTGGCTATGCCATACGCAATTCTTGCGGGATCAATTGCTCCAAAAAAGATGGGCGTATATATGGGAATATTTAACTTTTTCGTAGTTATTCCACAAATTGTAAATGCACTTATTGGCGGTCCAATTGTAAAATACCTCTACAATGGCGACGCAATTTATGCCTTAATTACAAGTGGAGTTAGTTTTTTAATCGCAGCTCTTTTAGTCTATAAAGTAAAAGATGTAGACGACACTATTCAAAAATAATAAAAGAACAATTTCTAATATAATGAGCAAAAAAGCATTCATATTCGACCTTGATGGCGTAATTGTCGATACCGCTAAATACCACTTTTTAGCCTGGCAGAAAATTGCAAAAGCATTAAATATAAATTTTACACTCGAAAACAACGAATTACTAAAAGGAGTAAGCCGCGTGCGTTCGTTAGATATAATTCTTGAATTAGGAAATGTTCAGGCTTCGCAGGAAGACAAAGACAAATGGCTGATTCAAAAAAATGAAGATTACTTATCTTATTTAGTTGACATGGACGAAACCGAGATTCTTCCGGGAGTTTTTAAAACGCTTCAACTATTAAAAGAAAAAAACCAAGGAATTGCGTTGGGTTCAGCGAGTAAAAATGCCCGACCAATCCTTGAAAAAACTGGAATCCTTTCGTATTTCGATGTTATTGTTGACGGAAATGACGTTACCAATGCCAAACCAGATCCGGAAGTTTTCCTGAAAGCGGCTCAATTACTCCATATTGACCCAAAAAACTCAATTGTATTTGAAGATTCAGTTGCCGGAATTCAAGCGGCAAACATAGCAGAAATGGTAAGTGTAGGAATTGGTGAGGAAACAATTTTACATGAAGCTGATTATATTTTTAAAGATTTCACAGAGATCGAGTCAACGTTTATCGAGAAACTAATTGGTTAGTGAAGAATGTGGCAATATGTCAATTTGATAATTAGATAATTCTCCAAACTTGAATTATCTAATTGACTAATTTTCTAATTGTCTAATTTAAAATGTGGCAATGTGCCAATTTGATAATTAGATAATTTGCGCAATCTTGAATTATCTCATTGACTAATTATCTCATTAACTAATTTAAAAATACAAATCATCAATTAAAAAGTAAAATAGTAAAACAACAAGCAATTAAGGATGGAATAAATTTAGAAGCAGCCAAAGACAAGTAATTATCAAATTGGCACATTCTCTAATTGACACATTCTCTAATTGCCCAATTATCTAATTTAAAAAATGAATCAAGATTATATAAAACCAGACAATTGGTCCATCATAGAAGAAGGATTTGACGTAGAAAGAGTCAAATCGTCTGAAAGTCTCTTTAGTATCGGGAACGGTGCTATGGGACAACGCGCCAATTTTGAAGAAACCTATTCAGGCGAGACTTTTCAAGGAAGTTATATCGCAGGAATTTATTATCCGGACAAAACAAAAGTGGGCTGGTGGAAAAATGGATATCCAAAATATTTTGCGAAAGTATTAAATGCTCCAAACTGGATTGGAATTGACATTGAAATCAACGAAGAAAACTTAGACTTAAACAATTGTACCGAAGTTAGAAATTTCCGCAGAGAATTGAATATGAAAGAAGGCTGGTACAATCGTTCCTTTGAAGCAACATTAAAAAACGGAACTGAAATCGCGGTAAACATCCGTCGTTTTCTTTCTTTGGATTTGGATGAAGCCGGAATTATCAAATATGAAATCACGCCTTTAAACAAAGACGCTAAAATTGTTTACAAACCTTATATTGATGCCGGAGTTACGAACGAAGATGCAAACTGGGAAGAAAAATTCTGGGAACCACTTGAAGTAAAAAAATCAAATAGTGAAGCTTTTGTAACCGCGCAAACTTTTAAAACGCATTTTAAAGTTACGACTTTCATGCACAATACAATTTTTGCAAACGGAGAAAATGTAAATATTTCACCTTCAACAATCGATTCAAGTGCAGATAAAGTTCAGTTTACTTACGGAACTATTATTGCTAAAGGGCAAACCTCATCAATTCAGAAAATTGGTGGATATACTGTTTCTTTAAATCACGAAAACACTTTGGCTGCAGCCGAAAAAGTGATTAAAACTGCCGCTAATTTAGGATATGACACATTGCTTCAAAATCAAATTGATGCCTGGAGTAAAATCTGGGAAATGTCAGATATTACAATTGATGGCGATGTAAAAGCACAACAAGGAATTCGTTTTAATATCTTTCAATTAAACCAAACCTATTTAGGAAAAGATTCTCGTTTGAATATTGGACCAAAAGGTTTTACCGGAGAAAAATACGGCGGATCAACGTATTGGGATACCGAAGCATATTGCATTCCGTTTTATATGGCAACAAAAGATCAGCAAGTGGCTAGAAACTTATTGACATATCGTTTCAATCAATTGGATAAAGCGATTGAAAATGCCAAAGACAATTTAGGCTTCAAAAATGGCGCTGCTTTGTATCCAATGGTTACCATGAATGGAGAAGAATGCCATAACGAATGGGAAATCACACACGAAGAAATCCATAGAAATGGTGCAATTGCATTTGCGATTTATAACTACTACCGTTTCACCGGAGATTACTCTTATATTCCTGAAAAAGGTCTGGAAGTTTTAATTGGAATTGCGCGTTTCTGGCACCAAAGAGCTTCTTTCTCTAAAGAAAAAAATCAATACGTAATTCTTGGCGTTACAGGTCCAAACGAATACGAAAATAACATCAACAATAATTTCTACACCAATTATATTGCAAAATGGTGTATTGATTATGCATCGGAACAAATTAAAAAAGTTGCAACAGAATATCCTTCAGATCACAAACGTATTTTAGAAAAAACAAACCTTGCAGCTTCTGAAATTCAGGAATGGAAAAAAGTAGCTGATGATATGTATTTTCCAACTTCTAAAGAATTAGGGATTTATTTGCAACAAGATGGCTTTTTAGACAAAGATTTAGTTCCGGTAAAAGATTTGGATAAATCACAACGCCCAATAAACCAGAAATGGTCTTGGGATCGTGTTTTACGTTCGCCTTACATTAAACAAGCCGATGTTTTACAGTGTTTTTATTTCTTTGAAGATCATTTCTCTAAAGAAGAATTAAAACGCAATTTCGAATTTTATGAGTCATTTACGGTTCATGAAAGTTCACTTTCGCCTTGTGTACACTCGATTCAGGCTGCTCATTTAGATAAAATGGATATGGCGTACACGTTCTATTTAAGAACTTCTCGTCTTGATCTCGATGATTATAATAAAGAAGTCGAAGAAGGTTGTCACATTACCTCAATGGCAGGAACATGGATGAGTATTGTAGAAGGTTTTGGCGGAATGAGAGTTAAAAATGATCAGCTTCATTTTTCTCCAAAAATTCCAAAAGAATGGAAAGGTTATTCTTTTAAAATTAATTTCAGAAATCAAATTTTAAAAGTTGATGTAAATCATAATGAAACCAATTTTACTGTAGATGGAGATCAAGATTTAACAATTGTCGTGAACGGAAATCCTACAATTGCAAGTAAATTTGTACAAATAAATTAAACTAGAATACACTTAAAACTTAAAAAACATGAAAAACTTATTTTTCGCAAGTTTAATCTTGTTTGCTTTTAGCACGATTGCAAAAGCGCAACAATTAAAATCACCCGAAGGCAAGTTCGTAATGGAATTTTCTCTTCAAAACGACGGAACTCCAACTTACAATTTAAAATACAAAAATAAAGAGGTTGTAAAAACCAGTAAATTAGGTCTTGAACTTAAAGATGACAAAAAATCTTTATTGAATGATTTTACAGTTACAGATACAAAAACATCCTCTTTTGACGAAACCTGGAAACCGGTTTGGGGAGAAGTAGACAATATCAGAAATCATTATAATGAACTGGCTGTTACTTTAAATCAAAAAGGAACTGACAGACAAATCGTAATCCGTTTCCGTTTATTTGATGATGGACTTGGATTTAGATATGAATTTCCAGCTCAAAAGAATCTTACTTATTTCATAATTAAAGAAGAAAGAACACAATTTGCGATGGCGGGCGACCACACAGCATTTTGGATTCCGGGAGATTATGATACTCAGGAATACGATTATACAAAATCGAAATTATCTGAAATTAGAGGTTTATCTCAAAAAGCATATACGGCAAATGTTTCGCAAAAAAACTTTTCACCAACAGGAGTTCAGACTTCCTTGATGTTAAAAACTGCTGACGGAATCTACATCAACTTGCACGAAGCAGCTTTGATTAACTATTCTTGTATGCACTTGAATCTTGATGACAAAAACATGATTTTCGAATCTTGGTTAACACCAGATGCAAAAGGTGATAAAGGATATATGCAAGCGCCAAGTCACTCACCTTGGAGAACGATTATGGTAAGCGATAATGCTACAGAAATCTTGTCATCTAAAATGACTTTAAACCTAAACGATCCATCAAAAATTGATGATACTTCTTGGATTAAACCCGTAAAATACGTTGGTGTTTGGTGGGAAATGATTACAGGAAAAAGTTCTTGGTCATATACAAATGATTTCCCAACGGTACAATTGGGAGTTTCTGATTTCTCTAAAGCAAAACCAAGCGGAACTCACGGAGCAAACAATGCAAACGTAAAAAAATACATTGATTTTGCTGCTGCAAATGGTTTCGATGCCGTTTTGGTTGAAGGTTGGAACGAAGGTTGGGAAGACTGGTTTGGTCACTCAAAAGATTATGTTTTTGATTTCGTAACGCCTTATCCTGATTTTGATGTAAAAGGTTTGCACGAATACGCAAAATCTAAAGGAATCAAAATTATCATGCACCATGAAACTTCAGGTTCTGTTCGTAACTACGAGCGCCACATCGATAAAGCATACCAATTTATGAAAGACAACGGATATGATGCTGTAAAAAGCGGATATGTTGGAGATATTTTGCCTCGCGGTGAAAACCATTACGACCAATGGATTGTAAACCATTATCAATATGCAATTGAAAAAGCAGCTGATTATAAAATTATGGTGAATGCTCACGAAGCAGTTCGCCCAACCGGAATTTGCAGAACATACCCGAACTTAATTGGAAACGAAGCGGCAAGAGGAACAGAATACCAAGCTTTTGGAGGTTCTAAACCAAACCACGTTACCGTTTTACCTTTTACACGTTTAATTGGTGGACCAATGGATTATACGCCTGGAATCTTCGAAATGGATATCAGCAAAATGAATCCTGAAAACACGTCGCATGTAAATAGTACAATTTGTAATCAATTGGCTTTATACGTTACAATGTACAGCCCGTTGCAAATGGCAGCTGATACTCCTGATAATTATAACCGTTTTCCAGATGCATTCCAATTCATAAAAGATGTGGCTGTAGATTGGTCAGAAAGTAAATATATCGAAGCTGAACCAGGAGATTATATCACTGTTGCCCGTAAAGCAAAAGGAACAAACAACTGGTTCGTAGGAAACGTAAACGGAGAAACGCCTCGTACATCAAACATTGATTTCAGTTTCCTTGAAAAAGGTAAAAAATATACGGCTACAATTTATGCTGATGCAAAAGATGCGCATTACAAAACAAATCCGCAAGCTTATACCATCAAGAAAATTGCTGTAACAAACAAATCAAAATTATCGCAGCTTTCTGCTCCGGGCGGAGGTTATGCAATAAGTATTATTGAAACCAAATAATTTTCTAAAAGACAGGCAATTTTCCCCGAGATTGCTTGTCTTTTTTTTAATCTGATATATTTTCTCCTAACAGGTTTTTAAAACTTGTTAGGTATTACTCCTATAATTAATCCTGCAAGGTTTCTAAAACCTTGTAGGTTTAAACTCTTATCAAACATACCTACAAGGTTTGGAAAACCTTGCAGGAAACTAAAACTATAAATTATGAGAATTCAAACAAACCATATTATTTATAAAATCTTTCTATTCATCTTGATTTTTTCTGCTTCCGCAAAAGCGCAAATCCAGAAAGTTGAACCACCATTTTGGTACGCAGGAATGAAAAATCCGGAACTACAAATCATGTTCTACGGAAAAAATATCGCACAATACGAAACTTCGGTTTCAAACAATGTGGTGATTAAAAATGTAGAGAAAACAGAAAACCCAAATTACCTTTTCGTTACCATCGATACACAAAACCTAAAAGCTTCTGAATTGGTTTTCTCTTTCAAAACCAAAAACAAAGTTGCTTTTACACAGAAATATTCCCTTAAAGAAAGAAGAGCAAATTCCGCAGATAGAAAAAGTTACGATGCATCGGATATGATTTACTTAATTATGCCGGATCGTTTTGCAAACGGAAATCCTAAAAATGACAGCAACGCCATTTTAACCGAAAAAGGAAACCGCCAGGATCCAAGCGGACGTCACGGCGGCGATATCGAAGGAATTATTAAAAACTTAGATTATATTTCGTCTCTTGGCGCAACAACAATCTGGAGCACGCCTTTATGCGAAGACAACGACAAACAGCATTCGTACCATACTTACGGACAATCTGATGTTTACAAAATAGATCCGCGTTACGGAACAAATGATGATTACGCTCGACTTTCTGCAGAAATGCATAAAAAAGACATGAAACTGGTTATGGATTACGTAACCAATCACTGGGGAATCACGCACTGGATGATGAGCGATATTCCAACCAAAACATGGTTCAACCAATTCGAAAACTTCACACAAACACATCACCGCCGTGAAGTTATTACAGATATTCACGCCTCAAAATTAGATCAGGAAGTTTGTGTCGATGGCTGGTTTGTGCCGTCTATGCCGGATTTGAATTTAAGAAATCCTTTGGTTGCAAAATACCTAACTCAAAACGCCATTTGGTGGATTGAATTCGCCAATCTTGACGGATTTAGAGTCGATACTTACAACTATTCTGACGCCACTGCAATGGCAAATTGGGCAAAAGCAATTACCAATGAATATCCAAACTTTAATATTGTTGGAGAAATCTGGATGCACAATCAGGCGAATTTAGCATATTGGCAAAAAGACAGTAAAATTGGTGCAATCGAAAACTACAATTCGAATTTACCAAGTGTAATGGATTTTACACTTCAAAGTCAGGTTACTTCGGCTTTCAATGAAAATGAACCAAGCTGGGACAACGGAATGATTAAATTCTACAATAATTTCGCAATGGATTATTTGTATCCAAATACGAATAACATTTTGGTTTTTGCCGAAAATCATGACACAGATCGTATGAATGATAAGTTTAAATACGATCTTCCAAAATACAAACTGGCAATGACTTTATTAGCTACGGTTCGCGGAATTCCGCAATTGTATTACGGCTCAGAAATTGGAATGGGTGGTGACAAAAGCAAAGGCGATGCCGATATTCGTCAGGATTTTCCAGGTGGATGGATTGGCGATAAAAATAACGCTTTTACAAAAGAAGGAAGAACGGCTGAACAAGCTAAATTCTTCGGTTTTACATCAAAATTATTCACTTGGAGAAAAACAAACGAAGCCGTTCATTTCGGGAAAATGACACATTATATTCCGGAAAATAACACTTATGTTTATTTCAGATATACAGATGCAAAGGTAGTAATGGTAGTTTTCAATAACAATGCAAAAGAGCAAACTATCAAAACAAATCGTTTCAAAGAAAACATCAAAAACTTTAAATCAGGAAAAGATGTTTTGACAGGAAAAATATTTGATTTAGCTACTGAAATTACTTTAGAACCAAAGTCAGCAATTGTTTTAGAATTGGAATAAAAGTCCGCAAAGGCAATCGCAAGGCGCGCAATATTTTTCTGCCACAGATTAAAGGATTATTATAGATTTAAAAAATCATTTTAATCTTTTAATCTGTGGCTATTATTTTTAAACACATAGAAACATAGTTTTTCTAGTTCAATAAAGGCGTTTCACTTGCATTAACAAACATAGCTATGTGTAAATGATTTAATCATTTATTTTTACCTTTTGAGGAAATAAAATCTATATTTCTATGTGTTTAAAAAAATATGTTCATGGTTTTTTCGCCACGAATTCACGAATTATTATTTGTTATATGAAATAAATAAATTCGTGAATTCGTGGCGGAATTTTTAAATTATATCCTTTCCTTTCTTTATCTTTAATATTCTGGCTCAAAATCAGCTTCAATGAATAAAGAAAATACTTCAAAAACACCTTTCATTTGGGAAGGAGCAAATATTTATTTTTTACTTACCGATCGTTTTTATAATGGAAATCCTTCGAACGATATAAATTTCAACCGAACCAAAACTCCCGGAAAATTACGAGGTTTTGAAGGCGGTGACATTATCGGAATTATCAAAAAAATCGACGAAGGATATTTTGATCAATTAGGAATAAATGCAATTTGGCTTACGCCGATTGTAGAACAAATTCACGACGGCGTTGACGAAGGAACGGGACTTAGTTATGGCTTTCACGGTTATTGGGCAAGAGACTGGACGGCTTTAGATCCTAATTTCGGAACCAAAGAAGATTTAGCTAATCTGGTTAAAAAAGCCCACTCAAAAGGCATCAGAATTATGCTGGACGGCGTTATAAATCATACCGGACCCGTAACTCCCGAAGATCCTATTTGGCCGGAAGACTGGGTGAGAACCGGAATTGTCTGCGATTACAAATCATTCGAAAATACTACAATGTGTACTTTGGTTGATAATCTTCCGGATGTCAGAACCGAAAGTAATCAGGAAGTAGCTCTACCCTCTTTTTTAATCGAAAAATGGAAAAATGAAGGTCGTTATGAAAAAGAAATAAATTCATTAGACCAGTTTTTCAAAAGAACAAATTATCCCAAAACACCAAAATATTACATCATAAAATGGCTAACAGATTATATCGTCGAATTTGGAATTGACGGTTACAGAGCCGACACCGTAAAACACACAGAAGAAAATGTTTGGGTCGATTTTAGAAAAGAATGTGATTATGCATTTGAAACCTGGAAAAAACATCATCCATTACAAGTTCTGGATCAAAACCCATTTTATACAATTGCAGAAGTTTACGGTTACGAAATAAGCGGTGGAAAAGATTACGATTTTGGAGATCGAAAAGTAAATTATTTTCAACACGGTTTTAATTGCATGATCAATTTTGAGTTTACATTAGATGCACAAAACGATTATGAATTTATATTTTCGAAATATTCGGCGAAACTTCAAAATGAATTAAAAGGATATAGCGTTCTTAATTATGTATCGTCGCACGATGATCCTGCTCCTTTTGATGCTAATCGAAACAGAACTTTCGAATCTGGAACCAAACTATTGCTTTCTCCCGGAATTTCTCAGGTTTATTATGGTGATGAATTAGGTCGTTCGCTTGTAATTGAAGGCACAGAAGGCGATGCCACTTTACGATCTTTCATGAATTGGGATGATATTCAAAACAATCCTGAAACCCAAAGAATACTTTTGCACTGGCAAAAGCTAGGGCAATTCCGCAGAAATCATGCTGCAATTGGTGCAGGAATACATACTCTAATTTCAGAGAAACCGTATATTTTCTCGCGAAGTTATACTAATGGAAATTATAACGATGAAGTTGTAGTTGGTTTAGATTTAGGAAATGGAATAAAAGAACTTCCGGTTAATTCAGTTTTTGAAAACGGAACTAAACTAAAAGATGCTTTTTCAGGAAAAGAAACAGAAGTTCAAAACGGAAAAGCAATTATCAATTCTGAATTCGGACTTGTTTTACTGGAAATTTCAAAATAGAAAGCAGTTCCAAAGTTTGTTTCACGCAGATACTGCAGATTTGAGCAGATTTAAAATTATAAAGATTATTTGCGTGAATCTGCTCAAATCTTTTTAAAATCTGCGTGAAACAAAAATTCATTTTAATCCTATAATCTGTGCCTAACTTTTTATCTAATCCTTAGCGCACTTTGCGTAAAACTTTGCGACCTTTGCGGTAAAATTTCAATCCATGCTAAAAATAGCACATCGCGGTGCCAAAGGATACGAACCCGAAAACACTTTAAAAGCATTCCAAAAAGCATTAGACTTAAATGCTGACGGAATCGAACTCGATGTTCATTTAAGCGCTGACGGACATATTATCGTAATTCACGATGAAACCATCGACAAAATGACCAACGGAAAAGGTTTTGTAAATACATTATCTTTGCCCGAATTAAAATCATTTTTGATTAAAGAGAAACATCAAATTCCGACATTAAATGAAATTTTTGATTTGGTAAATAAAAAATGCCTGATCAATATCGAGTTGAAAAGTGCTGAAACTTTCACTAAAGTTGTTGATTTGATTGAAGAATATGTTTCAGAAAAAAACTGGAATTACGATCACTTTATTATTTCAGGTTTTGACTGGAATGCGCTGAAAAAAGTTCATAATCTAAATTCAAATATTCCAATTGGCGTTTTGACAGAAACTGATCTTGATCTGGCTTTGGCTTTCGCCGAAACAATAAAAGCAAAAGCAATTCATCCTTATTATCATTTATTAAATCAGGAAAACGTAAATCATATTCAGAAAAAAGGTTTTCTCGTTTTACCCTGGACAATAAATATCGATGAAGATATTCAAAAAATAAAGAATTACAACGTAGACGGAATCATTTCTGATTTTCCGGATAAAATATAAAATAGCCACAGATTAAAGGATTTAAAAGATTTTTAAAATCTGTGCTAATCTTTTTAATCTGTGGCAAAAAATAAAATATGATCAAAAATTTCGACATAATTATTGTTGGCGGAGGCGCGGCAGGTTTTTTCACAGCGATTAATATTGCCGAAAAAAATCCAAAACTGAAAATTGCCATTTTAGAAAGAGGAAAAGAAGTGCTTTCTAAAGTTCGTGTTTCCGGTGGCGGAAGATGCAATGTAACACACGCCTGTTTTGAACCTAATGAATTGGTAAAATTTTATCCGCGTGGCGAAAAAGAACTTCGAGGTCCGTTTCACCAATTTTGTTCAGGTGATACCATCGAATGGTTCGAAAAACATGGCGTAGAATTAAAAATCGAAGACGACGGCAGAATGTTTCCGGTTTCAAATTCATCCCAAACCATAATCGATTGTTTCCTCGAAGCAACCGGAAAATTAGGCATTAAAGTATTAACGGGTCAAAGTGTTCAATCGATTTTTAAAGCAGAAAATCATTGGAAAATTGACACTCAGGATGAAAATTACGCTACAGAAAAATTAGTTTTAGCGACAGGAAGCAATCCTAAAATTTGGGAAATGCTACAAACACAAGGTCACGCCATTGTAAGTCCCGTTCCTTCTCTATTTACTTTTAATATTAAAGATCCTCGCATAAAAGAATTACCCGGCGTTGCGGCACAAGTTACCGTAAACGTAAAAGACACCAAACTAGAATCAACCGGCCCATTATTAATCACACATTGGGGAATGAGCGGTCCCGCGATTTTGAAACTTTCGGCTTGGGGCGCACGAACTTTATTTGACAAAAATTATCAGTTTACCATTTTCGTAAATTGGTTAAATGATGTTGATACCGAAGATGCTGAAAAAATTATTAAAGAATTAAAACAGGAACACGCTAAAAAAGCTGTTTCAAAAAAATCTCCTTTTGATTTCCCTAATCGTTTATGGGAAAGTCTGGTTTTAGCATCAGCAATTGAAGCGGAAACAAAATGGGCAGATTTATCTAAAATTCAATTACAAAATTTAGCTTCTCAATTGACAAAAGCCGAATTTAAAGTAAACGGAAAAAGCACTTTTAAAGAAGAATTTGTTACCGCCGGCGGAATCGATTTAAAAGAAATCAACTTTAAAACCATGGAAAGCAAACTACATCAAAATCTTTATTTTGCAGGAGAAATTGTAAATATCGATGCGATTACCGGAGGTTTTAATTTTCAAAATGCCTGGACAAGCGGGTTTATATTGGCAAATAATATTTAACAGAATGAAATTTAAAGGAATTATTTTTGACTTAGACGGAACATTAGTAAACTCATTAGAAGATATTTCAGATGCTATGAATATCGTACTTACCGGTCTAAATTATCCCACTCATACTTACAACACATATCAATATTTTATTGGAAGCGGTTTACGAAATTTAGTAAGCAAAGCATTGCCGGCAACAAACAATTCTGAAGAACAAATCGAAATATGTTTTGATTGCATGATTCATGAATACCGAAAAATCTGTACGCTAAAAACAAAACCATACGAAGGCATTGTAGCATTATTGGATAATTTGGTTTCAAGAAATATCAAATTAGCCGTTTTTTCAAATAAGGCAGATGAATTGACAAAAAAAATAGCCACTGAAATATTTCCTGAACATTTTGATGTTGCCGTTGGTTTAAGTACTGAAGCTCTTAAAAAACCAAATCCGTTTGAAGCTATAGAAATAAGCAAAAGTTGGAATTTAAATACCGAAGAAATTATTTTTTTAGGAGATTCAGATATTGATATGCTGACTGCAATAAATGCAAATATGTTTCCTGTGGGAGTTTCCTGGGGTTACAGAACGGAAGAAGAATTAATAGCAAGCGGCGCAAAAGTGGTATTGAATAATCCTCAAGAACTAATTAATATGTTATAAAAAAGTATTCAGTCGCAGTCGCAGTTTTCAGTCACAATCTGGAAACTGAGACTGAAAACTAGACAATTTTACCTATTCAGCCACCAAATACTCGCATTCAAAATTCCCGCAAAAGCAACCCAAGCCAAATATGGAATCAATAAATAACCCGCAATTTTATTGATTTTTATAAATTTTAAATACGTTTCATAAATCATCAGCCATAAAAGTGCAATTTCGATTAAAGCCAACATGGGATTTTTAAGTCCGAAGAAAAGATAGGACCAAATCGCATTTAAAGCTAACTGAATCAAAAAGAAAGCTAATGCCTTTTTAACTTTTTCGTTTTGTTCTTTTATCTTATCCCAAACTAATCCCGCAGCAACCGCCATTAAAACATAAAGAAATGTCCACATTGGCATAAAAATCCAATTGGGAGGATTAAAAATTGGCTTTATTAAAGTTGGATACCACGTTTCTACACTTGGTCTTGTAACAACGCTTGCAGAATATCCTACCATCAAACAAACGATTAGAGCTATGGCGATTTTAACTATTTTATTCATTCTTATTTATTTTTATCCAAAAATAGTTAAAAGAAATTTTAAACCATAGTAAGTTATAGAAGTTCATCTATTCGAAGTTTAGCTTACATTTTCTTATATAACTTATATGGTAAAAATATTTAAAAACTATCTTTGCCAAAATTTTACAATTCATGTTTACAGCAACTGATTTTATTCCTAAAAAATATACTTCGACCATCGAAAATGGAAATTTTGAATGGAGCGCTCCCAGCAATATTGCATTAGTAAAATATTGGGGTAAAAAAGACAATCAAATTCCGGCAAATCCATCAGTAAGTTTTACACTTAATAATTGTAAAACGATTACTAAATTGGGTTTTGAAAAGAGAGACATTTCTCCCGAAGTTTCGGGACCGCTCAATGTGACAAGTTTTTCTTTTGATTTACTTTTTGAAGGAAAACCAAAGGAAGATTTTAAACCAAAAATTCAGAAGTTTTTAGAAAGAATCGAAGTTTATTTGCCTTTTTTGAAAAACTACCATTTTACAATTGATACACAAAACACGTTTCCGCATAGTTCCGGAATTGCTTCTTCGGCATCTGGAATGGCAGCTTTGGCAATGAACTTTATGAGTTTGGAAAGAGCATTAAATCCGGAAATGACTAATGAATATTTTTATCGAAAAGCATCATTTTTAGCTCGTTTAGGATCTGGAAGTGCCTGCCGAAGCGTAAAAGGAAATGTTGTAGTTTGGGGAAACCAAGCAAATATTGGAGGAAGTTCAGATCTATTTGGAGTAGAATTTCCACATACAATTCACGCTAATTTTAAAAATTATCAGGACACAATTTTATTAGTTGATAAAGGCGAGAAACAGGTTTCGAGTACTGTGGGACATGATTTAATGCATAATCATCCGTATGCCGAAAGACGTTTTGCTCAGGCACACGAAAATCTGGATAAGTTAACTGCCATTTTTGAAAGCGGAAATCTGGACGAATTCATAAAAGTGGTCGAAAGCGAAGCTTTGACATTACATGCTATGATGATGACTTCGATGCCGTATTTTATTTTAATGAAACCTAATACATTGCAAATCATCAATGCCATTTGGAAATTCAGAAATGAAACACAAATTCCGGTTTGTTTTACACTTGATGCAGGGGCAAATGTTCACGTTTTATATCCCGAAAACGTTAGCGATAAAGTACTTCAATTTATTCAGGACGAATTAGTTGTATTTTGTCAGAATGGTCAGTACATTTGTGACCAAATTGGAGAGGGTGCAATTGCATTATAATTTTCCGTATCTTTATATATTAAAATACATTTTCAGCTAAGAATATGAATACTGCAACTATAAAACTTTACGATTTATTTAGAAAAGAACTTAATCTTGACGAAAGTAAGGCTAAAGAATTTGTTGAAGCAATCGACCGAACTATTAGCGAAGAAATTAGACAGGATAAAAACGAAATTGCAACCAGAGATTTTGTAAAGAAAGAAATTACAGATGCCAAAAATGATATGATAAAATGGTTTGTTGGTCTGTTTTTTGCTTTAGCCATGATGATCATTGGATTATATATTAAAGGTTAATTAAAATAAAGAAATTCATCTTCTTAAATAATAAAGAAAGACATAAAATAAACATGAAAGGACCATTATTTTACTCAAAAATATTACTCTTTGGAGAATACGGAATCATCCGCGACTCTAAAGGACTTTCTATTCCTTATAATTTTTACAATGGTGCTTTGAAGAAAATCGAAGATCCTTCGACTGAAGCAATTGCATCAAACGCAAGTTTAAGACGTTACACCACTTATCTTGAAGCTTTACAAAATGAGCAGCCTGAGTTGGTTAATTTTGATTTGTTAACTCTAAAAAATGATGTCGAAACAGGAATGTATTTCGACTCAAGTATTCCTCAAGGATATGGAGTTGGCAGCAGCGGTGCATTGGTTGCGGCGATTTACGATAAATATGCTACACACAAAATAACAGTTTTAGAGAATTTAACTCGTGAAAAACTGTTACAGTTAAAAAATATATTTGCTCAAATGGAGAGTTTTTTCCACGGAAAAAGTTCTGGTTTAGATCCTTTAAACAGTTATTTGAGTATTCCGATTTTAATTAATTCTAAAGATAATATCGAAGCAACGGGAATTCCTACTCAAAGTTTTGACGGAAAAGGCGCTGTCTTTTTATTAGATTCAGGAATTGTAGGCGAAACGGCTCCGATGGTTAACATTTTCATGGAAAACCTAAAAGACAAAGGTTTCCGTACAATGCTTAAAAACCAATTCGTAAAATATACGGATGCTTGTGTAGAAAACTTTTTACATGGCGACATGAAATCGTTGTTTACCAATACTAAAAAGCTATCAAAAGTCGTTTTAAACAATTTTAAACCAATGATTCCGGAACAATTTCACGGAATCTGGCAAAACGGAATTGATACTAACGATTATTACTTAAAACTTTGCGGTTCTGGCGGCGGTGGATATATTCTTGGTTTTACCGAAGATTTAGAACGCGCTAAAGCCTCTTTAAAAGATTACAAATTAGAAGTTGTTTATCAATTTTAAAGGATTAATCACTTTAAAATGACGCTTATTTGAATAATCCTTTTCTAATTTATTACACTAAAAGTTATTTAATATGAAAAGTATTTTAAAAATTATTAAAGCAACTTTTTTAGGAGGAATTCTATTTTTAGCACCGTTAATTTTATTGCTTGTACTTTTAGAAAAAGGATTTGGCATTATTCAAAAAATCACGAATCCGATTGTAAATCATTTTCCGAAAGTAAAAGTTTTAGGACTTGCAATAGAAGAAATCGTAGCCATATTAATTATTCTTGTTATTTGTATTGGTGCTGGTTTAATTGCTAAAACTTCGTATGCACAAAGATTAATTCAAAGATTAGAAGAAGGAATATTAAGCTTTGTTCCCGGTTATTCGTTCATGAAAAAGATGAATGAAAATATAATGGGTTTTGAATCTAATGAGGATTTAAAAGTTATTCTTGTTCCTACAGATGCTGGCTGGCAATTTGCATTTTTAATCGAACAAATAGATGAAAACAACTATAGCGTTTTTATTCCCGATGCTCCAAATCCGTGGAGCGGTTCTGTTGTTTTTGTAGAGAAAAAAGACATTAAAGATGTTGAAATTACACAAAAACAAGCTTTAGCCTGCATCAGAAAATTAGGGTACGGATCTGCGGCATTATTAAAAAATAAACTGTGATCGTTCTTTTCCTACATTAAAAAATATTAAATTAGACCAAAATTCAAAAACTTAAATCAAACAATGTTAAGCAGACAGCACAAACTTTTAGTAATGAAAATTGTCAGTCTGTTCTCTGTGGTAAGAGGTTACAACATTCCGATTATTGTTTTGGCACAATATTTATCTGCCATTTTTATATTGGCTCCAGATAAAAGAGCTCTCGATATTTTACTTGATTTCAATTTATTTTTGATTGTTTTTGCTTCGGCTGTTACAATTGCTTCGGGTTATATTATTAATAATTTTTATGATAGTCAGAAGGATTTAATCAACAGACCCAACAAATCGATGCTGGACAGATTGGTGAGTCAGAAAACAAAATTATCCGTTTACTTTAGCTTGAATTTTCTGGCGGTTTTAATGGCTTTTATTGTTTCCTGGCGCGCATTTTTATTCTTTTCGGCTTATATTTTCCTGATCTGGTTTTACTCTCATAAAATAAAAAAATACGTTATTATTGGCAATCTAACATCGGCATTGTTGGCTGTTGTTCCTTTTTTTGCGATTTTATTGTATTTCTACAACAAGATTTTATTTGAGGAAATTGAAAATCACATGAGTCATTTTGCAGTAATTTCGGCACACGCCATGTTTTTGTTTTTGTTATTGCTGATTCGCGAAATGATTAAGGATTTGGAAAACCTGAAAGGCGATTTGGCAAACGATTATCAAACGATTCCGATATTGTATAATGAAACGGTTTCGAAACAAATTATTACGGTTTTGACTTTCATGACGGTGATTCCGGTTTATGTTTTGATCAATATTTATGATGTGGGTTATATGGATATTTACTTTTATATCTGTTTTATTGCCTTGCTGTTTTTTTTGCTTTATTTATGGAAATCAAATTCTAAGGAACAATATTTATTACTTCATAATGTTTTGAAGTTTTTGATTGTTTCAGGAGTTTTTTGCATCGTTTTAATTAATCCGAGTGTTTTGTGGCATGGGAAGAATTTAATTTCACGATTTTAAAATGAGTTATGCCACAGAGATACACAAAGGTTTCACTGAGACACGCAGAGGTTTTATTTAAAAGAAGCCAATTGTTTGAATTTAGCCCCGATTGAGGCGGTATCATTGTGGAGTTTACGGAACAATATATAGCCGAAAGCGGGAAATCATGCCTGAAAAAAGCCAGTTGTGATGCTCCTCCAGCTTCAAAAAATAATAGCTATTAATCTAAGAACAATGAACTTAGGATTATTTAGCAAGAATAAACTATCTTTGCACAAATTACAGAATTTATGAACAATAAGGAAGGCAATAATAAAGGGGGCGGATCAAGACCAAATAGTTCAAGATCAAACTCTAGCAAGCCAAAACCTCCTATGGCGAAGCGTGCGCAAGGGCCAAAAAAAGTGAAACCTGCTGTTAAGGCTGCGGAAGAAGAAAAGGCAGAAAAAATTAAAAAACAGAATCAGGCTCCGAAAAGACAAAAAGCTGCAGACGAAATTCGTTTGAACAAATACATCTCTAATTCTGGTGTTTGTTCGCGTCGTGATGCCGATATATACATTCAGTCCGGAAACGTTAAAGTAAATGGCGTTCCGGTTACTGAAATGGGTTATTTAGTAAAATTAAACGATGTTGTAAATTTTGACGGTGTTACTTTGACTCCTGAAAAGAAAGAATACATCTTGTTGAACAAACCTAAAAACTTTACAACTGCTCTTGATGAAGGTCAGGAATATCGTAACGTTCTGGAGCTAGTTCGTGGTTCTACAACGGCAAAAATTGCTCCGATTGGCAGAATGGATAAAAATACAACTGGTTTATTGTTGTTTACGAATGATACAGATATGATTCGTAAATTTACTTTACCGAGCCAAAAATCGTCTAAAATTTATCAGGTTTCGTTAGACAAAAACTTAAAATTCGAGGATTTAGAAAAAATCAGCAAAGGTTTAGTTCTTGACGGACACCGTGTTTTTGTTGAAGAGGTTAGTTATATTGATAATGAACCTAAAAGCGAAATTGGTTTAAAACTTCGTTCATCAAACGTAAAAGTGGTTCGTGCTATTTTTGAACACTTTAGTTATGATGTTTTACGTATCGATCGTGTATCATTTGCCGGTTTAACCAAAAAGAATTTACCAAGAGGTAACTGGCGTTTTTTAACCGAACAAGAAATTATCAATTTGAAGAACGTTTAAGAAACGCTTCAAATTAAGCAATATAAATCCTGTTTTACATATGTAAAATGGGATTTTTTATTTTAATTGTGTTTGAAATACTAGAAAAAATTGTGTCCGAAAAGTGTGAAAACAGATCTTCCCATGGCTTGATTTTTTTCTTCTACTGTTTCGTGACAAGAAAATCCAAGTATGATTTTAATTCCTGGCTGAATGCTGTTTAGAATATCTCTTTTTTGATCTTCTAACAATAATTTCAGATTTTTAATTAGCTGTGAATTATTTTTAAGATAGGAAACAACTAGTAGTGCCGAAAAATTTAGAATTTCGCGTGCTGTTTCACTTTTAATTCCAACTTCGTTTGAGATCATTTCGGAAATTCTTCCTTTTTTATTGCTGAAAATTTCTTTCAATAACGCGTTTCCTTCAATTCGGTAACAATCGTCTACTGATAAAATTCTTCCTGAAGTAAAATCAACTTCTCCGTAAAATGTCGAATTATCACCAAGTAATGAAACAATTTCTTTGTAAAAACCCGACTCCTCGGCTTTGTTATACAATCCCATCAGAATGGTACCGATTGAAACATCGATTCCCTTTATTAAAAGTGCATCGTTTTCGAAATAAAACTTATTTAATTTTGAGACAACATTAGAAGAAATGAAACGTCTAAGTTCAATTTGTAGGTTAGGAGTCATATGTTAAGTTTTAAAAATTATTTAAATCCATTCAAAATAATCGACTAAGTGGGGCTTTTCATCGTTTATCGTGATAAAAATATAAAATATTTTAACATTTCCAAAAATTAAGTTAAGAATCTCGATGTAAAATTTAACGCTTTTTAACATCAAAAACTAAAAGTCTCAATGAACATAACCCTTTCGTTATCAAAAAGAAATAAAAAATTTAAATTAAAAAATTGTTATTTTTCAAAAAAAATAAAAAATATAAGAAAAATATTAATGTAATTATAACAATTAAAACAATAAAGATCTGTTTTGCCAAACAATATTTAAAAAAATACCAAGAAAAATGATACAAAACAGGAAATTAATAAAGCTGGACGCCAAAAAACCAAGTAACGAACCTGTTGCCGCTTTTATTGCACGAGTATGATTTGTTGAATCATAAATCATTTCTCCAATAAAAGCTCCCACAAATGGTCCTATTATAACTCCAAAAGGTATTGGAGCAATAATTCCGACAATTAAACCAATGTTTGTTCCCCAAACTCCGTAAGAACTGCCACCAAATTTTTTAGTGCCGCTTGCCGGAATAACATAATCTAATATTGTAATTATAATTGTTATTAAAAGTGTTATGCCCAAAACCCAATAATTATTTTCGACAGCTTTGGTGAGGTACAATAATAATAAACCAACCCAACAACTGGATAAACCCGGTAAAACAGGCAAAAAACTGCCAAAAACACCCACAATAACACATATAAATCCTAGTATTAACAATAGTAAATCCATTTAATTTTTTGTAAATTTGCTTATAAACCGTCAGAAAAATTAGACAATGTATAGCGTTTTTAAATTATTTTTTATTTGTTCCTTAATCTTTATGATTAATAGCAATGCGTATACGCAAACTAAAAAACTGTCGGTCGATGATCAATTACTTCAGGACAGTATCTATAAAAGTAACAAGAAAAAGATTCTCAATTTCTCGATGAAGGAATTTGACACACTTTTTTTCGACTATTTTTCACGTAAAAACAATCCTGACATTACATTAAGTAAAACTGAATTTTATAATTATACTGTTCAGATTGCTACTTTTTCAGATCGATTGGCTAAATTGTATCCTGATCAAAAAGAAGTTGCTGAACAAAATAAAGAAAAATGGCTTTCTGAAAGTTATGAAGAATATTTAGATTATAAAGCCAGCCAAAAAAAATAATCGTATTTTTATAACATAATTATTTCCAATACAATATCAAAGCCTTGAAGCAGTTCCCATTATTTTTAATCCTGTTATTTATAAGTTCTTGTCAATATTTTGAGAAGCAGGTTCCGTCTGAAAAAGAATTGCTTCAAAAAGAATTAAAATCTATCAATTGGAAAGAAGTTGATGAGTTTCCGTCTGTTGTTGATTGTGAAAAAGTGGGTGATAAAAAACAACGTCAACAATGTTTTTTTGAAGTAATGGCACAGCTTATTCAGGAAAAACTAGATATTGACACCCTCTCAATTTTATATCCTGAACTCGACACTATTGAGGTAAAAGTAACGATATTTCCTAACGCTACAATGAAATTTGAACCCCAGTTTCCTAAAGATTCTGTGGCTTATGATACTATTAAAATTGACAGCATTTTACACGCTCGTTTAGTCGATTTTCCTAAAGTAAATCCTGCTATAAAACGCGGAGTTCCTGTAAAAACTCAATTTATTCTACCTGTCATTATTAAGGCTAAAGACGGAAAATAGTGCTCTTTTTCCACCATATAAGTTCATTTAATTTAAGTCTGCTTACATTTACTTATATAACTTATATGGCGAAAGAAATATCATTTCTCAAATCGTCGATCTTTCCATTCATAAGAACCAAACAAGCTGTATAAGGCTACTGTAGTACTGAAAAAAGGATAAAATAAACTACTTAAAACCAAATAACGCAATCTTGTTTCGGTTAAAATTTGATTTGTTTTATAAAGTAAAATAAAGTCTATAAAAAACTTAATAGCAACGTATACTATTAAAAGTTGCCAGGACCAGAATCCGAAAAGTAAAAAGACAAATGCTATTATAAAACTTAGATTTCCGAAGAAAACAGTTAATCCTAAAAACTTTCCAAAATTGCTTTGGTATGAACTGGTTTTTGCTGCCCAGCGAACTCTTTGGTGAAATAATGATTTCCAGTTTTCAGTTGGCTTCGTTATTACAATTGCATCTTTTGCTTTTAAATAATGAACTTCATCCGGAAATAAATTTGCTGCTTTTTGCAGTAAAAAAACATCGTCGCCACTGGCAATTTTATTGTTGTCTTCAAATCCGTTTAATTTTTCGAACAACAATTTTTTGTATGCAAAATTAGCTCCATTGCACATAAATGCTTTTTTAACACCAAAACTTCCAATAGTTGCGCCTTGCAAACTGGTTAAATCCAACTGCTGAAAATGATGCAAAAATGAGTTCTCACATTTATAAGAAACTGCTCCCGCCAACATCGAAACATTATTTTGCTGAATGTAATTATCAAACGTTAAAAGCCAATTTTCAGGCATAATACAATCTGCATCTGTCGTAATTACCCAATTGGTTTTTACGTGCTGCATGGCGGTTGTAATAGCATCTTTTTTTGGTGAATTTGAAGAGCGAATATTGTTAATTTGTGAAATGTGAAATGCAGCATGTGAGATATGAAACTTTTCATTAGAATTGTCATCAACTAAAATCATTTCAAATAAGTCTGTTGGATAATTTAATTTCGAAAAGCTATTTAAAAGATTTGGTAAATTTTCTTTTTCATTCCTGAATGGAACTATAATTGTAAAGCTCGTTTGCGGTTTTAAATCTGTTTTTTGATATTTTTTTATTCGTGTAAAACCATAAATAAGCAAACCAATGCTTATTATATAAATTTTTAATATGACGAATAAAATCAAACTCATTCTATTCTTTTAGTTTTGAAATTCAACACATAATAACTCCCTAAAACAACTGGTACAACTACATTTAAAAACCACATTAATGTACTTATAAAAACAACGATCCATTCGTTTACACCAAGAATTCCGAAGAAATAAATGGCAACACTTCCTTTTACTGCAAAATCTAAAAACTGAAATGTTGGCAATGACGAAGCCAGAAAATAAACTGAGGCGATTGTTGCAATTAACGTAAAATAAGGCAAATCGACATCAAAAGCCAAAAACAAAAAATAATATTGATGGGAGAAAACTAAATATCGTAAAATACCTAAAATTATATTTTTTTGATGAATTGATTTCGGAACTTCATTGATTTTATGAATCAGTTTTTCAATTGAATATCCTTTGATTTTGATTTTTTTCAGAGAGAATAAAAGAATAAAAACCAAAATAAATCCTCCAAACAAAATGGCAACCGTTTTTGATGTAATTACATTGTACTTTGCATTGAAATAGAGTAATCCGAAAATGCCAAAAATGACCGTTAAAATCATTTGAATTCCGTTGCAGATTAAGTTCAGAAAAACCACTTTTTTGGCTTCTGATTTTGGATAATACAATGCTTTTCCGGCGTACTCTCCTACTCCGTTTGGCGTGAAAATTCCGGCTGTTAATGCTGCCAGAACTTGTTTTGTTGCTTCGCCTGCTGAAATTTCATGAATAACTTTAGCTAAATTCTGCCATTTTAAAATCTCGAAATAACGATTTAAAATGCTTAAAAGCAGTATAAATCCAATCCCTAAAACCGACTGATTTTTACGAAACAGTGTAATGAATTTTTGCCAATCGAGTTTGTCGTTATTTGCCAACTGATTATAAATAAAGTAAAATGCACCACCTACAATTAAAAGTTTGACTAGAAGAACGAGGAATTGCTTAGCTTTGTGAGGAATTGAAATCATGCCACAAAAGTAATCAATTTGAAAATGTGGCAATGAAAATGTGTCAATTTGAAAATTAGAAAATGAGTCAATTTTCTAAACCTGAAACTTGAAACAAAAAAACACTTGACAAAAGAACGCATCATATTAGGTATTGACCCCGGAACAACCATTATGGGTTTTGGATTGATAAAAGTTATCAATAAAAAAATGGAGTTTTTGCAGCTTAACGAACTGCAATTGTCCAAATACGACAATCATTACCAAAAACTAAAAATCATTTTTGAACGAACCATCGAGTTAATCGAAACGCATCATCCTGACGAAATTGCGATTGAAGCGCCATTTTTTGGCAAAAACGTACAATCAATGTTAAAGCTAGGTCGTGCGCAAGGTGTTGCAATGGCGGCGGGACTTTCAAGAGATATTCCGATTACGGAATACGAACCTAAAAAAATAAAAATGGCGATTACCGGAAACGGAAATGCCAGTAAAGAACAGGTTGCTAAAATGTTACAGCAACTTTTAGGTTTAAAGGAATTACCTAAAAATCTCGATTCAACTGATGGTTTGGCGGCAGCTGTTTGTCACTTTTTTAATTCAGGAAAAATCGTCGCCGGAAAAAGTTATACGGGTTGGGATGCTTTTGTGAAACAAAATGAAGAACGAGTAAAGAAATGAGTCAATGTGCCAATTGGATAATTCTTGTATTGTGGATATTTAATTATCTAATTGGCACATTTACCTAATTATCTAATTAAAAATGAGCGGTATTTACATTCATATTCCTTTTTGCAAACAGGCTTGTCATTATTGCGACTTTCATTTTTCGACTTCTATGAAAAAGAAAGATGAAATGGTTTTGGCTTTAGCCAAAGAAATTGTCTTGCGCAAAAATGAATTTAAAGACGAAACTGTAGAAACCATTTACTTTGGCGGAGGAACACCGTCTGTTTTGAGTAATGATGAGATAAACTTTTTAATAGCCGAAGTCTATAAAAATTATAAGGTTGTAGAAAATCCGGAAATAACTCTAGAAGCAAATCCGGATGATTTGTCTTCAGAACGAATTTTAGAATTATCAAAAAGCCCAATAAACCGTTTGAGTATTGGAATTCAATCTTTTTATGAAGATGATTTAAAAATGATGAATCGCGCTCATAATTCAGCAGAAGCCATAAAATGTTTACAGGAAGCCACTAAATATTTCGATAATATTTCTTTGGATTTAATTTACGGAATTCCGGGAATGAGCGATGAAATGTGGAAAAATAATATCGAAACGGCATTGAGTTTTGGCATTCCGCATATATCGAGTTATGCTTTGACGGTCGAACCAAAAACGGCTTTAAAAAAATTGATCGATACCGGAAAAATTGCTGAACCTCAAGACGAAGCAGCTTCGAATCATTTTATGATTTTAGTTGATACACTTCAAAAAAACGGTTTTATTCATTATGAATTATCCAATTTTGGAAAAGAAAATTATTTCTCAAAAAATAATTCGGCGTATTGGTTAGGTAAAAAATATATCGGAATTGGTCCTTCGGCACATAGTTATGATGGTGAAAAAAGAGGCTGGAATATTGCTAATAATTCTCTTTACATAAAATCAATTCAGGAAAATATTTTGCCCATTGAAACTGAAATTCTAACAATATCAGATCGTTATAACGAATATATTATGACGGGATTGCGAACTATTTGGGGAGTTTCTTTAGACAGAATTGAAACTGAATTTGGCTTAGAATATTTAAATTATCTGCAAAAACAAAGTCAGAAATTCTTAAATGATGATTTACTTTTCATCGAAAACAATATTTTAAAACCGACTGCAAAGGGAAAATTTTTAACTGATGGAATTGCAAGTGATCTCTTTTACTTAAATTTGGAAGAATAAAAAAAATTAGAACGCTGATAAAACGGATGCAAGCAATGCTGATTGAAAAATCCGTAAATCCGCGTTAGAATATCCGTAAAATCCGCGTTCCATTATGCTAGCACTTCTTAACAATAAATATCAAATCGACTTATCAAAACCCATTGATATTTCGATCTCATTAACCAATACAGACGAAAATCCGATTGCGTGGTACATTGAAAAACCGGTTATTGAACCTGTTGTTTTTGGCGATTGGATTGGGAAAGTTTCTGAGGGAAAATCATCAACCAATTTCAATAATATTTTCTTCAATCCGCACGGACATGGCACGCACACGGAATGTTTAGGACACATTACAAATGATTTTTACAGCATAAATCAATCGCTGAAACAGTTTTTCTTTTTTACAAAATTAATTACGATTGAGCCTGAAAAAATTGGCGATGATTTGGTGATTACGAAAGAACACATTTCGACTTCGCTCAATGGGATAAGTAGTTCAACTTCACTCAGCATGACAATTGACGCCATTATTATTCGGACTCTTCCCAATCAAAAAGACAAAAAGTCCAGAAAATATTCAAATACAAATCCGCCTTATTTATCTGAAGAAGCAGCGATTTTCATCCGCGAAAGCAAAATTCAACATTTATTAATTGATTTGCCAAGTGTTGATAAAGAACACGATGAAGGAAAATTATTGGCTCATAAAGCTTTTTGGAATGTGAAAGACACACATAATCTGAATAAAGATGCGCGTTTTGAAGCCACAATTACAGAAATGATTTTTGTTCCTGATGAAATTGAAGATGGAGCGTATATACTAAATTTACAAATCGCTTCGTTTGAAAATGATGCAAGTCCTAGCAAGCCTATACTATATAAAATTGCAGATTTAGATTACTGAATACTTAAAACTGAGACTGAATACTATGATCACCGTTTCTACAGATAAAAACAAACTTGACGTTCCGTTTATACAAAACTTTTTAAAGGATATTTATTGGGCTGCGGGCCGAACTATCGAAGAAGTGCAAACTACAATTGATGCTTCGGTTTGTTTTGGAATTTACTTAGATAATCAACAAATTGGTTTTGCGCGCGTAATTACAGATTATGTTGTTTTTGGTTATGTAATGGATGTTTTTATTACCGAAGAACATCGTGGCAAAGGTTATTCATCTATATTAATTGAAAATATGATGAATGAACCGCTTTTAAAAGATATTAAAATTTGGCGTTTGGCGACTACAGATGCCCATTTTTTATATGAGAAATTTGGTTTTAAACCATTAGAACATCCCGAAAAAATGATGGAAAAGAAAATATGAAAACAGTTATTAAGTTAGAAGAATTAGGTTTATTTATTCTCGGAATCTATTTATTTAGTCTCCTGAATTATCAATGGTGGTGGTTTTTGGTTTTAATACTGGCTCCGGATTTTTCGATGCTGGGCTATATTTTTGGCAATAAAACCGGAGCATTTCTATACAACATTTTTCATCATAAAGGGCTCGCACTTTTAATTTATGCTGCAGGCTGTTATTTAAGTATTGAAAGTGTTCAATTAACCGGAATTATTTTATTTTCACATTCGGCAATGGATCGCATTTTTGGTTACGGATTAAAATATGAAAAGGGTTTTAAATATACTCATTTGGGTGAAATTGGTAAATAAGAAATGATATGAATTTAGAAACGTTTTATGAATATTGCCTTTCTAAAAAAGGCGTCACAGAGCATTTTCCGTTTGATGAAGATACATTGGTTTTTAAAGTTGGCGGAAAAATGTTTGCTTTATCTTCCTTATCACAATGGGAAAAAAATGAACAATCTGTCAATTTAAAATGTGATCCGGAGCGCGCTCAGGAGTTACGAGCTGAATATGACGAGATAAAACCGGGTTTTCATATGAGCAAAGTGCATTGGAATACGATTGCTTTAAACGGAAATCTGTCGACAGCTTTCGTTAAGGAACTCATCGATCATTCGTATGAATTGGTTTTCAAAAGTTTGACAAAGAAAATTCAGAATGAAATTATTGAATTAGAAAATTAGGCATTACATTTGCAGCATTACGACAACAAAACTTAGCAATTTATCACCCATGAAAGAACAATTTAAAAAATTTCTAAACGAAGAACAAGATCCAAAAGCGATTGAAAAAATCACTTCAAAACTCAATGATTTATTGATGAAAGGTGAAGAAGTTGGATATATTGCGGTTCAAAAAAAGCCTGCAATTACTGTTTTTCCTGATAGTATTGTATTAACAAACAAACGAATCATTATTTGCAAGCCTAAAAATTTAGGTCTTTCAATGGATTTTACAGATTATACCTGGGATGATGTTGCGGGTGCTTTTGTAAAAGAAAATATTTTAGGCTCAGAATTTTCATTCAACACCAATACCGATTTGTCAATTTCGATTGATTATATTCCGAAAATCCAGGCTAGAAAAATATATACTTACGCAAAAGAACAATTGGATTTACTTAAAAATCCTGTTGTTATTTCTGCTCCAACTATAGAAACTGCTCAGGCTGCAGAACCTGAAATTGAAGATACAATTGAAGAAGTTGAAACGGAAGAAGTAACCAATTATGCCGAAATTATGCCGGCAACAACACCTTCTTATACAGAGACTTTTGAACCAATTCAACCTCAAACTCCGACTGGAGATCGTAAATTGAGTGAATTATCTAAAGAAGAACTTTTTGATAAATTACAGAATTATAAAAAATTACTGGACAACGGATTAATCATGCAAGGTGAATATGATGCGTTTAAAAAAGAGATATTGAGTTACATGTAATTTAGTCTAAAAGTCTAAAGTCATAAAGTTTTTAAAGCAAAAAGCCAGAAATAGAAAATTCTATTTCTGGCTTTTTTATTGAAGTCAAAAGACTTTCGACTTTCCAACTTTCGACTTTCCAACTATAAAGTCGCTTTTTGCTTTTCTACAAAATTATGTGCTTGTAATTCTAATAATTCTGTCGCTTTTTTACGTTGCAGATCGTATAGATTTTTATCTTCGGCAATATCAGCATACACTTTGTCGTGCATTTCGGCACTGGTTTTTACTAACAAATCGCGTTGGTATTTATTTTGTGCCAAGGTAGCTTTCATTGCGGTTTCGGCTTCTTCCTGTTTGAAATCAAATTCGCCTTTTGGAGCTAATAATTTTGCTATAATCGGAGATGTTTCAATCGCCAGAAACAACAACATTATAAAAAATGAAGGCAGCCAGGGTAATTTATTCAGCGCATTTATTCTTGCCATTAAACCATCAAAACCTTCGATTATGGGTTGTGTCTGCGATACTTTTTTATCTAAATCAGCCTGAAGTTGTTTTCCTTCCTTTTCTTTCTCGGCAATTTTAGCTTCATTAGTTTTCTTTAAAGTTTCAAATTCTTTTAAAGAAGCATCGTGTTTTTCGCGTTTCTCTTTATAAACCGGACCTTTTCCTAATTTTTTTGTTCCCGCTGTTCCTTCTGCTTCTGTAATATAAGTTGAATATAAAGCATTTACTTCTTTTTCTTTTTTCAGAATATCTGCTTTTAAAACTGCAATCTCGGCTTTATTTTTATCCAAATCAGATTTGAAATAATTGCCAACTTGTTTTTTATTGGCTAATTCCATTTCATTCTTTTCCTTCAATAAAACGGTATTGATTTCTTTTTCAAAAATTTTAATTTCCAAAGGTTTTGAAATTACGATTGCAATAATAATCGCCAGCATAATTCGCGGAGTCGCTTGCAGGAATTCATCCATAAAGCGATCTCTTTTTTTAATTGTCGAAACAATAAATCGATCTAAATTGAAGATCAGTAAACTCCAAACAAAACCAAAAATTAAAGCCGGATAAATGGAATCAAAAACAGTAAAAAGTGCATAAGCACTGGCAAGGAAAGCCATAACTGCGGTAAAAAAAACGGTGGCGCCAATACCAACATATTTGGTTTGCTCACCTTCTGAACAGCCTTCGAGAAGATCTCTGTCGGCTCCGGAACATAGAATAAAAAATTGTTTTAACATGATTGATGATTTTTGATTGTGATTGATACGGCAAATTTAGCGCCAAAATTTTGATTCTCATGTAAATAAGTAATAGATTTTAAATACACAACCATAATTTTTATTTTGCTGTGTCTAATCTCAACTGTAAATAACTGTTCTTTTAATAAAAGCAAAAATGATAAAAAACAAAAAAGCCGTTCATCACTGAACAGCTTTTTTTCGTTTGAATTAGTAATCTTCCTTATTCTGTTTTTGGCGCACCGGCTAAAATTTCAGCATTGGCGAACTCTTCAAATTTGGCAAAATTAGCTTTAAATTTCTGAGCCAATTCTAATGCTTTTTTATCGTATAACTCAGGATCTTCCCAAGTATTTCTCGGATTTAAAATTTCATTTGGAACATTCGGGCAAGATTGTGGTTTTGCAATTCCAAATACTTCGTGGTTTTTGAACTCTACATTGTCCAATTCTCCGTTTAATGCTGCCGTAATCATGGCACGTGTATATTTTAATTTCATACGCGTTCCTGTTCCGTATGCACCGCCTGTCCAACCAGTGTTAATTAACCACACTTTTACGTCGGCTTCTTTCATTTTTTTGGTTAACATTTCAGCATAACGTGTTGGGTGCAAAGGCATAAATGGCGCTCCAAAACATGCTGAAAAGTTTGGTTGCGGTTCTGTAACTCCCGCTTCTGTTCCGGCAACTTTTGCAGTATATCCAGAGATAAAATGATAAGCTGCTTGTCCTGGAGTAAGTTTAGAAATTGGAGGCAAAATTCCGAAAGAATCTGCCGTTAAGAAAAATATATTTTTAGGATTATGTCCAATAGATCCCGGTTGAATATTGTCGATATGTGTTATTGGATAACTTACACGTGTATTTTGAGTGATTGAAACATCATCATAATCTACTTCGTTTGTGCCTGCTTTGAAAACCACATTTTCTAAAAGCGCTCCTTTTTTGATCGCTCTAAAAATATCCGGTTCATTTTCTTCAGATAAATTAATCACTTTTGCGTAGCAACCGCCTTCAAAGTTAAAAACTGTATTTTCAGCAGTCCATCCGTGTTCATCATCACCAATTAATTTACGATCAGGATCTGCAGATAAAGTTGTTTTTCCAGTTCCTGATAAACCAAAAAAGATTGCTGTATCTCCGGCTTCACCAACATTGGCGCTGCAGTGCATTGGTAAAGTATTTTCGAAAACCGGTAAAATGAAGTTTAAAGCAGAAAAAATTCCTTTTTTCATTTCTCCGGTATAACCTGTTCCGCCAATTAATGCTACTTTTTTAGTAAAATCTAAAATGGCAAAATTAGACTGGCGTGTTCCGTCTACAGCAGGATCTGCCATAAAACTTGGCGCACAAATTACCGTCCACTCTGGTGTAAAGTTTGCTAATTCGTTTTCTTCCGGTCTTAAAAACATATTGTAACTAAACAAATTAGACCAGGCCGTTTCTGTTACAACGCGAACATTTAGTCTGTAATTTGCATCTGCACAAACATAGGCATCACGTACAAAAACTTCTTTATTGGATAAAAACTGTGTAACCTTATTGTATAATTTTTCAAAAGCCTCTGATGAAAACGGAATATTTACATTTCCCCACCAAACTTTATCTTCTGTAATACTATCTTTTACGATAAAACGATCCTGCGGAGAGCGTCCTGTAAATTCACCCGTATTAATTGCCAGCGCTCCTGTAGAGTTCTCAACACCTTGTCCTGATTGCACTGTAATTGCATGCAATTCGTCTGCAGATAATTGATAGTGAACCTTGGCATTTTCAATTCCTAATCCTGAAAGCGAAATCGATTGCGTGAAAAGTGTGTTAGTGTCCATAAATTTGTAGTTGTGTATATTATTTTTTTAGTGCACAAACATATTTTACTTTGAGCTTTAAGTATTTACCTTAAAGTTAAGAATTGTTATATTTTTTATCAATAGAGATAAAAACAAATAAAAATTCACATTAGTAATGTTTTATGTTATTTATGGGACAAAATTAAAGATTAATTTTTAGATAGAATTTTTTATTCGGTATTTTATGATTTTTGCTTCAAAATACTAATGAATAATCCCAACCAAGCAAGAATTAATAAAAATCCACCTAAAGGTGTTGCGAATACGATAATTTTTGAATCAAAAACAGTAAGATTTTTTGTAGCTAATAAATAGATAGATCCACTAAATAAAATTACACCCGCAACTACTAAATTATAAATAGTTTTTAATGCTTTTGGGGAAAGCTCTTTTCGGGTTGAAAGAAAAAACAAAAAGAAAGCGTGATACATTTGATAGCGAACACCGGTTTCGAAAGTAACCAATTGCTCAACCGATAAATATTTTTTTAGCAAATGAGCGCCAAAAGCCCCTAAAATAATAGCTAACATTCCTATAAAAGCACCAGTAAGGATAATTTTTCTTTTCATATTTTCTATACTTTCAATTTGAACACAAAAATACTTTAAACAATTGAAAAAGCATTTTACTTTTTGAAAATCTTTTTAGGAAAAGGAATTCTATAACTTTTTCTCTGAAATAAAAAACATTTCATTTTTTTGAATCATTTCGATTGTTATATTTATAACAATTTAATATATTTGTGTTATAATTATAAAATATGAGAAGCATTTTAATTTTCGGAGCCGGAAGATCAGCATCTTCATTAATACGATATTTGTTATCAAAGTCAGAAAGTGAAAATCTGCATCTGATTGTAGCGGATTTGTCTTTGGCTCTAGCCGAAAAAAAGACACAAAATCATCCAAACGCAACTCCAATTGCTTTAAATATTTTTGATACCGAGGAAAGAAAAGCCGCAATCGAGAAAGCTTCAATTGTTATATCGATGCTGCCGGCTTATTTACATATTGAAATTGCGCAGGATTGTTTAGAATTTAAAAAACATCTCGTTACAGCATCTTACATAAGCGACGCCATGCAGGCACTTGATGAAGAAGCTAAGAAAAACAACCTTATTTTCATGAACGAAATTGGGCTTGATCCAGGAATTGATCATATGAGTGCGATGAAAGTAATTGACGAAATTAGGGCAAAAGGCGGTAAAATGTTACTTTTTGAATCTTTTTGCGGCGGACTTGTTGCTCCGGAATCTGACAATAATTTATGGAATTACAAATTTACATGGGCGCCAAGAAATGTTGTTTTGGCTGGACAAGGCGGTGCTGCCAAATTTGTTCAGGAAGGCACTTATAAATATATTCCATACGGAACTTTATTTCGCAGAACTGAGTTTCTTGAAGTCGAGGGTTACGGAAAATTCGAAGCTTATTCCAACAGAGATTCGCTTAAATACAGATCAATTTATGGCTTAGATGATATTTTGACTTTATACAGAGGAACAATTCGAAGAGTTGGTTTTTCAAAAGCATGGAATATGTTTGTACAATTAGGCATGACTGATGACAGCTACATTATGGAAGATTCTGAAAACATGAGTTACCGCCAGTTTACAAACTCTTTTTTACCGTATCATCCAACAGATTCTGTTGAAATTAAAACACGATTGATTTTAAAAATTGATCAGGACGATATTATGTGGGATAAACTTTTGGAACTTGATTTATTTAATCCTGACAAAAAAGTAAATCTGCCAAATGCAACTCCTGCACAAATATTAGAAAAAATACTTTCAGACAACTGGACTCTTGAACCGGATGATAAAGATATGATTGTGATGTACCATAAATTCGGTTATGAATTAGATGGTGAAAAAAAACAAATCGACTCAAAAATGGTTTGTATTGGCGACGATCAAACGTATACTGCAATGGCAAAAACGGTTGGATTGCCCGTTGCAATGGCGACATTGTTGATTTTGAATAGAAAAATAACAACTCCCGGCGTTCAGCTTCCTATAAATAAAGAAGTGTATTTGCCTATTTTAAAAGAATTAGAAGAGTATGGCGTTATTTTTAACGAACAAACCATGCCTTATTTTGGCTATAATCCTGATCTTTTCTAGTGATGGCTTAGTTTTTTTTTGAGAATTTTTTTTAGTTTTTAATTTATCCGCTTCTAAAATTTAGAAGCGGATTTTTTATGCTAAAAACTTTTCTCTTTACGGTTAAAATGATTAGTCAGCCGATTGAATACTTATCGGTAAACTATATTGAGCTGCTACTGGTTTACCGTCTAGTTTACCGGGAATCCAGTTTTGAGATAATTTTAATACTCTTAATGCTTCTTCACCAGTGCTAAAACCAAGATCTTTAAGTACTTTTAAATCAGATAATGAACCATCTTTTTGCACAATAAAGCTAACAAATATTTTTCCTTTCAAGAGTACATTATCAGGCGTTTTTGGGACTTTAAAATTTTTTCCAACAAACTTATAAAACTCTTGCATTCCGCCTGGATAGGTAGGTTTGTCAATTAAATCAGCCGTTTTATATATTCCGTTTTCTGCTTTTATTGCTTTATATTTTTCGGCAAACAGATTAATTTCTACAACTTCGGGACCTCCTTTTTCAAGTTTGTCGATAATCTCTTCTTTCGACAATAATCTTCTTTCATCAAAAAAGATGTTTGGAAGCGCTTTTTTTTGGCTAAACTAAGATCATTAAATCTTTTTTCGGCCGAAATATTGCCTTTTTCATCTTTAATTTTAAAAATCGTGTTTTCAAAATACGATTCCAAAACGTTTTTCTTTTTTGCTGCTTCTGGTATTGTTGATGTTACCGAAGTTTGGGCAAAACTTGTTGCTCCAAAAATAAACAGCAAAACAATGAATAGCACTTTTTTAAAATTTAATCCTGAATTTATCCTTTTTATCATAAAACTTTAGTTTTTTCTTGATAAAAATACTAAAATTTTATTTCTCCGTCTGAATTGTTATTGGCAAACTATACATCACCCGAACGGCTTTTCCTTGTTGAGTTGCAGCGGTCCATTTTGGAGAAAGCTTTAAAACACGAATTGCCTCGTCACCAATTCCATAACCAAGATCTTTTAAGGTTTTAATATCTGACAAACTTCCATCTTTTTCAATGATGAATTGCATGTACGCTTTTCCTTCAATCTTATTTTTTCCAATTTCAGCAGGCATTTTAAAATTTTTGCCAATAAATTTATAAAACTCGTTCATGCCACCCGGAAATTCAGGCATTTTTTCAACATCTTCCAGTACGTAAAGATCTTTTTCTTTAACATCAGCTTTGTTATTTATTTCTTGCGCTATTGTTTTCGTACTAAAAACAAACAACAATAAAACATAAACTGCACATATGGTACATGTTTTAAATACAACTGCAATCGGAGATTCTTTTTTGGTCATCATAAGTAAACGTTTTTTAGTGATTAAATAATTAATATTACTGGCAAGCGAAATGGTATTTTTATTAGAAACAAAATCCAACAAAAGACTTTGGTAGCTTTTAACAGCGCCAAATTGTTTGTTTACAGCTTCATCAGCTAAAAACTCGTGATTAAGTTTAATGGCTTTTTTGTAAAACACAAGCAATGGATTAAACCAAAAAACAATTTGTAAAACTTCGATAAATAGAACATCTAAAGTATGTTTTTGTTTTAAATGTGCTTTTTCATGTGCAATTAATTCTAATGGAATTTTACTGTTTTCGAATGCATTTTTATTGATAAAAATTGATTTCCAAAAGGAGTGTGGCAAAATTGGTTCGTCGACTACAATTATTTTTTCTCCTGCTATAAATTGCACTTCACTGTTTTTTATTCTCTTATAAAACGAATATAAATTCAGGAAAAATCGAGCTATTAATAACAAAACTATAAAACTGTAAACAACACCAATAAAAACAAGTACAAAGTCATTACTGGAAATTTTTTCCAGATTTTTGGTGCTTTTCTGAATCACTAATTCATTCAGCTGAAATAAGGCAATTTTATTAGAAGTGGTTTGGCGAAATGAAATTAATTGCAACGGAATCACAAAACTAAAAACCAAACTAAAAAGCAAATAAGCCCGATTAAAGCGAAACATTTTTTCGTTTTCTAACCATAATTTATATACTGCATAAAAAATCAAGAGAAGTATTCCGGATTTTAAAAGATAGTTTATCATTTTTTCTTTTTTTGAATTTCTGAATCGATTATTTTCTTGAGTTCTTCTAATTCTGAAGTTGATAAATTCGTTTCCTTCGTAAAAAACGAAGCAAATTGTGATGCCGAATTATTAAAAAAGTTGCTGATTAATCCGTTTACATGCTTCGAGAAATAAACTGTTTTTTTTACCAACGGATAATATTCCCGAGAATTTCCAAATTCGTTATACGCAACGAATTTCTTATCAATCATTCGTTTTAAAAGCGTCGCAACGGTTGTTGTTGCAGGCTTTGGTTCGGGATAAGCTTCGAGTAAATCTTTCATAAAAGCTTTTTCAAGCTTCCAAAGATGTTCCATTAATTGCTCTTCTGAATTTGATAATTGCATTTTTTATTTTTTAGGTTCTGAGTTACTAAGATTGTAAGGTTCTAAGTTTTTTTGCCACAGATTAAAATGATTTTACTTTAGAATTTAAATCAATTTCGTCAAAAAAATCCGTGAGGCTAAAAATTTAACTCTACATTTATAGATGTTGCTCTACAAATGTAGAATTAAATTTTTTAATACGCAAGCTTTTTTTAGTTTCTAGATTCTAAGTTTGCTGAAGTACTAAGTTTATTTTGTCACAAAGGCGCTAAGAAATAAAGCTTTTTTTTGAATAGGCTCCAGCTTTAGCTGGGGGTTTCCAATAGATTTTAAGGAAATGGCTTTAGCCAAATAATTATATTCAAATAAGATTAAAAATTTCGGCTAAAGCCAATTATTTCCTTTAAATTACCTCCAGCTAAAGCTGGAGGCTATTCAATTTCGAAGCTAAAACCTTTGTTCCTTTGCACCTTTATACGCATTGCTATGCGACTCTACAAAAAACCTTTGAACCTTAAAAAAGCGTTAGGGATTGAGGCGGTATCCTTTTATGAAGTGAAACGGAATAAAAGATATGGCCGAAAGCCCGACCGAAGGGAACGCCCATAAAAAAATCCGCTCATTTCTGAACGGATTTTATATTATTTCAAATAAAACTTTGTGTCTTAGCGTCTTCGCGTAAAACTACTTAGAAAGCTCTACAAAATATTTGTAAAACAATGGAATAGTTTCGATTCCTTTTAGGTAATTGAAGATTCCGAAATGTTCGTTTGGCGAGTGAATTGCGTCAGAATCCAAACCAAATCCCATCAAAATAGTTTTGCTTTTTAATTCTTTTTCAAATAAAGCAACAATCGGAATACTTCCTCCGGAACGCACCGGAATTGCAGGAACTCCAAAAGTTTCTGTATACGCCATATTTGCCGCTTTATAACCAATGCTATCGATTGGCGTAACATAACCCTGACCTCCGTGATGCGGCGTTACTTTTACGGTAACTCCGGCCGGCGCAATGCTTACGAAGTGTTTTGAGAAAAGTTCTGTGATTTCTTCCCAATCCTGATTTGGAACCAAACGCATCGAGATTTTAGCAAAAGCTTTGCTCGCAATAACCGTTTTTGCACCTTCACCCTGATATCCGCCCCAAATTCCGTTTACGTCTAATGTTGGACGAATCGAATTGCGCTCGTTGGTTACATATCCTTTTTCGCCGTAAACATCGTTTAGGTCTAAGGCTTTTTTATATTTTTCTAAACTGAAAGGTGCTTTTGCCATTTCTGCTCTTTCTGCTGTCGATAATTCCTGAACTTTATCGTAGAAACCAGGAATCGTAATATGATTGTCTTCGTCATGCAAAGAAGCGATCATTTTTGCCAAAACATTAATTGGGTTCGCCACTGCTCCACCATATAATCCCGAATGTAAATCACGATTTGGACCCGTAACTTCGACCTCAACATAGCTCAAACCACGTAAACCTGTTGTAATCGAGGGTTGTTGATTAGAGATCATTCCGGTATCTGAAATTAGAATAACGTCGTTTTTTAGTTTTTCCTGATTGCGTTCTACAAACCAGCTTAAACTTTTTGAACCAACTTCTTCTTCACCTTCGATCATGAATTTTACGTTACAAGGCAATGTATTCGTTTGAACCATAAGTTCTAACGCTTTTACATGCATGTACATTTGCCCTTTATCATCACAAGCTCCACGGGCAAAAATTGCGCCTTCTGGATGAATTTCTGTGTTTTTAATAACTGGTTCAAATGGTGGCGATGTCCATAATTCCATTGGATCCGGCGGTTGAACATCATAATGACCGTAAACTAAAACGGTAGGTAAATTTGGGTCGATTATTTTCTCTCCATAAATAATTGGATAGCCCGGAGTATCGCAAACTTCGACTAAATCGCAGCCTGCTTTTGATAAACTTTCTTTTACAGCTTCGGCAGTATCGATAACATCTTGTGAATATGCAGTGTCAGCACTTACCGACGGAATTTTTAATAATTCGATCAATTCGTTGATAAACCGATCTTTATGTTGTTGAACGTACGACTTTATATTTTCCATTTAAATTATTTTTATAGAAATTCAAAAGTACAAAAAAGAGAATAAATATTTTTTTGCAAAAATGCTTTGAAAATTAGAAGTTATGATTATCTTTGCACCCACAATTGAGCGGATATGGTGAAATTGGTAGACATGCCAGACTTAGGATCTGGTGCCGCAAGGCGTGTAGGTTCGAGTCCTATTATCCGCACTGAAAAAAGCTTCTGAGAAATCAGAAGCTTTTTTGTTTTTTGTCATTTCGATAGAATAATGGATTTAAAATCCATCCCTACAATATGTTTCGTTCCTCGGGAACTTTTTATAGAATTCCGGAGGAATGATTTATTTTTTATGTATTTTACTTTCTCATTATATCTATTTATTTAAGTCAAACACATCGTAAAAAAGCTATATTGATTTTAAAACTCTTTCATATATTTGATTAATTAATAAATATTTCATTTAAAGAATTTGTAATCAACCCATGAAAAAAGCCTTTAAAATATTAGTTCTTCTTATTTCGATTTCGAGTTTCTCTCAAAATAAATCAGAGAATGAAGTATTTAAAAAAATAGTTGGCCATGAAATTGAAAAAAACAAATCTGCATTTTATATAGAATGTAAAAAGCCTCAAACTTCATTTAATATCAAAGAATTTAAGATCGAAAATGAAGGTTTCGTAATATCTGAAACCATACTAAATGAATTTGAAAAGAATAATATCAATACTAATGAAGTTTGGAATTCAGAATTAATGAAACAATTAGAATTTAATTCCAGTCATATTATAAACACAAATTGTTTAACTCAAGAAGAAACAGAAGCAATCTTTAAAGACACAAACAAAAGGCAAAATATAATCTCGATTAGCAAACCTATTTTTGACAATAATTTTGAAAACTGTATTGTTTCTACAATATCTTCACATTCTTTTCAAAACTCCTCTGGCAAAAGTTACTTTTTGAAAAATGTTAACGGAATTTGGACAATTGTAATGGAATTCAATTATTGGATTTCATAATTTAAAAAAACTTCTATTCGAAATTTTGATAAACATCCATAAGTAAACGTATCCAATTCAAAAGCAAAGCCATTTTCTCCAATAACTTCACCTCTTGAAATATAAAAAAATGGAATATTACTATTATTATGACAGCCTGTTTTTGATGGATTAAATCCTTTAGCCTGTTTAGTAGTTAATGTATGAATTATAAATGCAGAATCTTCACTCCTATTTAATATAATAACGTATTTGTCCCTTACTCCATTTCCGTCTTGAAATTCGTAATCTTCTATACGCAATAAATGACGTTCTTGATAAATATCATTTTTCGCCATAATCTGCTAGGCGTTGTTGAAATTCTAAAGCTTCAAATGACGCTTTATTTGCTAATGATAGAATAGGATTATCTTGAATTAACTCTGTAAATTCTATGGAGTAATTTGTTCTCTTTTTTCCTGTAGCAAAAACCTCTTCTAAGTTGTGTTCCTTTACTGTTTTGTGCCACAAAGAGTTTTCTTCATGAAGATATTTAATTAAATCTTGTGCACTCCAATTTCCAAATTTAAAAACTGTAGCTTCAAGTAGATTTAATTCATATTTATTAAATATCTTATCATTAAAATTAACCTTAGGTTTTAGATATATTTCTTCTCTGCCTATATTATCTACGACATTTAAAGTAATGTATTCGCTAACAGTCAATTCTTTACCTTGATAACAAATAATTTCGTTTCTTTTAATTTCATTGTAAATATCGACCGCAACCGGTCCCATTTCCCAAACTTTATAATCTAGCCAGGTAATAGGTGAACCTGTCTCTTTAATAGAAGTTTCGTCTATAATATAAAGTAATTTTAAAGCCTTTGTCATTGACAAGTACTCAATATTGGCTGACAAATAATTTAAAATATAACCTATCTTTTCGTTATTTATGCTTCTAAACATTCCCATATTGCAAAGATACGAAATAAAGTTAACTTTAAATAAAACACATTAAGCCTCTAAATATTTATGGCACAAACATTTAACTTAAAAAATTGAATGCAAAATGTTTTTTTGAAGAAAAAAACACTTTTTTTTCTTACAAAACACAATCGTTTCTTACACTCCAAAATTAAGGATTTAAAATTTTTGCTAATTCACTTAACCAATAAAAACCTTGTTCTAAATTCGCTTTCTGAGTATACCTTGTTTCGTTTTTAGTTATGTTATTTAAAGCAATTATATAACTTAATTCTCTTATTGCTTTTGCAAAACTTTCCGGATCTATGTTGTTATTAAAAAAATCAATTAGTTTTTTTTCTGTTGCTTTTGAAAGCTTTTTCTCGCTCATAATTTAAAATGTAAAAAATATGTTATTATCTTATTGCCAGGCTTTCGCCGAAATCGTAAAATGACACCAATATTGTCGATTACAACTGCGAAGATGGATTAAACATCCCTACAATATGTTCCGTTCCTCTGGAACACAAGTAACCCCAGTTTTGTCATTGCGAGGAACGAAGCAATCACATTTGCTAAGTCAAACTTCATATCATATTAGTGAGGTTGTTTCGTTCCTTGCAACGACAGACGCATAGCCCAATCTATCTAAACATCTAAATAAGGATCTAAAGCCTCGGCAAATTTATTGAGCCAATAAAAATTATCTTCAATGTTTTTTATTTCAGATTCGATCGTATCGCGTTCTCGCATTACGGCCAAAGTAAGAACATAATTTACTCTCCGTATTGTCTTTGCCAAATCTTTAGGATCCTTAACATCGCTAAAAAAATCTTTTAATCTCGTTTCAACTTCTTTTGAAAGGTGTTCTGTAGTCATTGTCTTATTTTTTATATTCTCCAAATATAATACTTTTAGGCGCATACATGTGACCTAATGAAAAATAAATCTTGTGACTTTTGGAATATGGATATTTCAGAAGAAACTTTTATTTCAAACCTAGGGATTCACATTAGACAATTACGTGAAAAGAAAGGTTTATCTCAACAAGCTTTAGCTGATGATTGTGATATCCGTAAAACTCAAATTGGCAGAATAGAAAGAGCTGAAATAAATACAACTGTAAAAACTCTTGTGAAAATTGCAAATGCTTTAGATATTGAACCTAAAGAATTGTTTGATTTTTCTACTAAATAAATTTTGGCTAAAGCCTTTCTCTTTTAAACATAAAAAAAACCTCCAGTTAAAGCAGGAGGCAATTCATTTGATTTATCATTTCTAACTGCAAAGATGGATTAATCCCTTAAAACGCAAAGTAATCCAATATTGTCAAACCCAACAGGTTTAAAACCTGTCGGGTTTAGAACATTCTTAGTGAGGTTGATTCGTTCCTCGCAATGACATAAAATGAGAATAAACGGGAAACAAAAAAGCCTTCTCTGTTAAGAAAAGGCTTCTTTTTAAAAGCGGTCTGGACGGGACTCGAACCCGCGACCCCATGCGTGACAGGCATGTATTCTAACCAACTGAACTACCAAACCCACTGCTTTATTGTGAGTGCAAAAATACAATAGAACTTTGATTCTGCAAGGGTTTTTTGCGTTTTTTAAACAAATAAAATCACTATTTTTTTAACCCTCTGATTTCTATTGAACTAGTTAAACTATATGTCAAAAAATAAAATCAGAATTGCTGTAAATCAAAAAAGCCATCCACAAAAGTGGAAAGCTTTTCATTGGTCTAACTACTAAACCAGCTACGAGTTACAAATTCGTAGCAAACAACACAACTAATCTTAGATACCGTATTTGGGCAAAAAAGCCTTTCTGTTAAGAAAGGCTTCTCCCAATATTGCGGTCTGGACGGGACTCGAACCCGCGACCCCATGCGTGACAGGCATGTATTCTAACCAACTGAACTACCAAACCTCTGCGTTATTGCGGTTGCAAAGATAGTACAGAATTTCATTTCTGCAAGTGTTTTGATAAAAAAAATTAAATATATTTTTAAATCCTTAGCCAAAGTTTTGTTTTTCAACTAAATATGTAGTCAGTATTTTTTCAAAATTGTCGCCTACATTTACCGGAACGTACTTAATTTGGTTCTTTGCGCAGGTTAAAGCCAGTTTTTTAAAGTAATCTTCTGCCCTTTTTTCATATTCTGCTTTTACATTATCGGCAAAAATCGATACTTCTTCGCCAGATTCTAAGTCGATAAATTTTCTTGGCGTATTATCAAAATCAAATTTAAGCTCTGTTTCATTATCTACAACATGAAATAAAACGACTTTATGTTTGTTGTGTTTTAAATGCTGTAAGGCATTAAATAATTTCTCATCATCTTCAGACTGAAACATATCTGTAAACAAAACAATCATCGAACGGCGATGCATTTTCTCTGCAATTTGATGCAAATATGTAATTGTGTCGGTGGTTTTTTTAACTTTTGGCTGTTCTAATAATTGTTCTAATTTATTGAGCAGCATTCTATGATGGCGATCGCTTCCTTTTTCGGGAGCATAATATTCATAATTGTCTGAGAAAACGCTTAAACCAACGGCGTCACGCTGTTTCTTTAAAATATTCATTAAAACTGCTGATGCCAAAACCGCAAAACCAATCTTTTTTTCATAAAAAGGCTGATTCGATTTCAGTTCCGGATAATGCATTGACGACGAATTATCGACAATAATATGACAGCGCATATTGGTTTCTTCCTCAAAACGTTTGGTGTACAAACGATCGGTTTTGGCAAATAATTTCCAGTCGATATGTTTGGTGCTTTCTCCGGCATTATAAACTTTATGTTCAGCAAATTCAGCTGAAAATCCATGAAACGGACTTTTATGCATTCCGGATATAAAACCTTCTACAACCTGATTTGCCAGCATTTCGAGATGCTGAAAACTGGAGACTTTCTCTATTTCCGTTTCAATTTTCATTCGGTTTCTTTTTTAATATTTTGTGCGCGATATAAAGCGTCTGTCGCCTGAAATAATTTTCGTTTTAATATCGGACTAAAATTAGGGTTTTCTTTTAAGAATCTCTGCACTTCATCAAAAGCATATTTCGAAGAATAACGACCAATTGTTCCGCTTAACCAGTCTTTCGGGAAAAATATATCTCCGGTTCGCTGAATTTCTTCTGTCAAATCTAATGAAAATCTAAGATGTTTTTGAGCACTTTCCTGACGCAAAGGATGGTGAATATTGGCTAAGGCAGACAAAACCCAAGTTTCTTTTTCTCTGTTTTTTTCTTCTTTTAAAGATTCCATAAAAGCATTGCGAACCGATTCTTCTTTTGATAATGAAGGCAATAAAAACTCAAATCGCTTTTGTCTGTCCGGATTTGTTATTGCTTTTTGTGCTTTATTCAGAATTTCATCTGCTTTTTCATGCTTAAAGATAGCCAAATTCATGGCGATATTAGTGTAATCATCTTCGTTTAATTTCAAATTCACGATCACAGTTTCCTTGTTCCAAATCTGATATAATTTTTCTTTTCCTGAATCAGAATAAGCGATTGAACTAAATAAATTAAACAATGTTTTTTTGATATTTCCCGGCAAATTGGTTTGTAAACGATTGTAAACTATATCTTCAAATTGTTTCTGAGTTGTATTTTGTTGTTTTTCTGTTAGAAATTTCCAAAAAACCGCACTCGCATTATTTGTTAGTATTTTTAAAACCAATTCGTTTTCTTCCGTTTGAATTCCTTTTAAAAAACAATCAAAAGCTTTTTTAGGCGAAACATTTCCGGTTAGCATATTTTCATAAAGATTACTGTAGCTGGAAGCTCTTGCAACCTCATCTTTCAACGTTGAGATATAATTTAAATTATCTCCGTCAAGCGGAAAAACGGCGTAGCCAAAACCATTATAATTATAAATAATATTCAGCGGTTTTTTAAGTCCAATTGCTTCTTTTTCAATCGTTATTTTACCTTTTACATTAACATCAATGACTTTGACATTATCTGCATAAACAAATCCAATTTGAAAAACCTGAGGCCAGATATTTTTTGATTTATCTTCTGCTTTTTGAATTATTTCAACTTTTTTAATTTGGTTTTTAGCATCGTATTCTATCTTATCTGAGAAAATCGCTCTTCCTGATTTGTTAACCCAAACGTCACTCCATTTTTTCATGTCAAGCGGCGTTTCGTCATCAAGAATTTCTACGAGATTATTCCAGTCGGCATTGTCGTTGGCATATTTTTTAATGTATTTTTCAATTCCTTTCCTGAAAGCTTCTTTTCCCATTGTAGCTTCAAGCTGACGCATCATAATGGGCGCTTTATTGTAGATTATACTTCCGTAAAGCGAACCCGCGTCTTTCAAATTGGCTAAATGTTGCCTTATCGGATGTGTTCCCAATGATCGATCTTCGGCGAAAGCCCCAGAATAATGCGTCGTAAAAAATTGCAGATTATGATTGATTTTCGGAAAAATAGGATTCATGATTTTGTCTGCCATAAAATTGGCAAACACTTCTTTCATCCACACATCGTCAAACCATTTCATGGTAACTAAATCGCCAAACCACATATGCGAAGTTTCGTGTGCGATTAATTTGGCACGGCTTAATTTTAATTCGTCAGTCGCGGTATTGTCTAAAAACAAAGCCGATTCTTTGTATTGAATTGCGCCAACATGTTCCATTCCGCCATATTGAAATTCAGGAATCGAAGCAAAATCCAACTTCTGAAACGGGAATTTATAATTGGTATATTTTTCTAAAAATTCTAATGATTGTTGATGTAATTTAAAAATAGTATCGGTACTTGTCTGAAGTTTTTCGGGATTGTTTTCGCGATACAGCATTGTCATTTCTCTATTGCCGGGCTTTTGAGTTGTACTTTTAAATTTTCCGGCCACAAACGAGAACAAATACGTACTCATTTTGTTTGATTCTATAAAAGTGTAATGGATAAATTCACCTTTTTCTGTCTTCTCTTTTATATCGGCTCCAGCCAAAACCAACCAATCTTTCGGAACCGTTAAACTCAATTTATAAGTGGCTTTTATATCCGGCTGATCAAAACACGGAAACAACGTACTCGCACGATCCGGAACTAATAAAGTGTATAAATAATCATCGTTGCGGTTTAAAGACAAATTGCCGGCGATAAAAGAAATTGTAATTGTATTTTTGCCTAAAGTCAAGCTTTCAGCAGAAATAACAATATGTCCTTTTTCGTGAATAATTGCAACATTTTTTCCGTTTGCTTCAATTGATTTTATGTTTTGGATTTTCTCTTTAAAATCTAAATATAAAGGTTTACTCAAATCTGATAAAGTAAGGTCAAGGATTAAATCAGAGTTGATTTCCTGATCTTTTTTCTCCGGAATTTCAAAAGATAATCCGTACGAAACATTTGAAATTTGCTGCTTACGAAAAACAGCTAATTCCTCTGAAACACCATTTTCTAAAACAAGATTTCTTTTTTGTTTGGATTGGGAAAAACCAATTGTTACGATTGTAAAAATGCAAAGAAAGCTGTAAAAAATTTTCATTTTAGAGGAATTGTTTGATTCGTAAAAATAAAAAAAGTTTGCCTAATTCTTTTGCCACAGATTAAAGGATTAAAATGATTTTTTTTTCGCCACGAATTTCACCAATTTACACTAATTAAAATTACTTAAAACTTAGTATATTCTTTTGCCACAGATTAAAGGATTAAAATGATTGTTTAATCTGTGAGAATCATTTAATCTGTGGCAAATTTTTTAGCAGTATCAAAATAAATAATTCGAGGAAATTCGTGAAATTCGTGGCAAAAAATAAAGCAAAAAAAAAGGCCTGACTATCGCCAAACCTTTTTTAAAACATACTAAATCAAACTATCCAAAATTATTCTGTTTGCTGAAACTTAAATGTAACATCTCCGGCATAATAGGTATTGCGGGCATTTGTTGGGAAAATAGTTTCTGCAGCTGTACTTGAGATATACGCATAACCTGTAATCGTAATATTTCCGGCTACGATAGGATAAGTCGCTGCAGATCCGTCAGTTTTTGTTCTGTTAATCCAGTCGTCGCTGTTTACCGTAAAAAAGTATTCCTTGTCTTTGGTAAGCGGGATTGCTGTAATCGTTTTTTCAACTGTAACATTTGCTGTTGTCACATTTACAGTTTCAGATTTAATAACAGTTTTAGTCGCTGCATCCCATAAAGTAATTCGTAAAGCCGAATTTACATCCGGAATTTTTACAATCAGTGAATTGATTTTTCCTGTTACAGTTGGTTTAAAGCTAAAACCGTATTCATAAATTCCTGAATTTTTTACATCAACCGCTTTTTGGCTAAATCCTGAACCTGCCATATATGCATCAAGCGGGTTTTCTTCATTATATTTTACCGGATCCGGTTTATCATCATCACTGCTGCATGAAATCGCAAAAATTGAGATCGTAAAAAGAGTTAAAATGGTTTTTAAAGTTTTCATAATAATATCGTTTAACTGGTTCTTATTTGGTTTAATGTATATTCTTTACTTATTGCTGAATATTAAAATGTGCGCAAACTTCTTCGTAGCTCATTTTAGAATAATCTGTTTTTGCAGCTTTTGCTGTTGCAGCGGCAACGCCTCCGGGAATCAAAATATAACGCCAGCTAAGAGATGTTGGCAGATTTACAGTTCCTCCTGCGTCATGTCTAAATCTGAATAATTTAATTTTCTTTACGGTAGAAATAGCTGTAATAGTATTCACAAATCCGCCTGCTGTTGATGTGTAAGGCAACGTATAAGTTCCTGATCCAAAAGAAACGTAAACTAATATGGTTCCTTTTGAAAGAATATCTTCTGATAATTCCGGTGCATTAATAGTTGTAGACATTCCCGAAGTTCCGTCTACCGTTTCTGCAGCAGCCGTTGGAGCAGTTAACCATGCACTATAAATAACATTTGCCGTTCCTGTTTTGCCATCAACTCCGTTTGTTCCGTCAGCTCCGTCATCACTGCTGCATGAAGCTGTAAAAATTGCGATAGAAAAAAGAGTTAAAATGGTTTTGAAATTTTTCATAATAATTGAGTTTAAAATTTTATTAAATGGTTCTTATTTAGTTCAATAACATTATTTTTGTAAAGGTCATCAGAGAAAAAATTTGTTTATTTTTGACTGATGAATTATTTACAGGACAAATTTGCGTGATTAAAACCGCCCTAAAAACAGTTAATAGACAGACGACATTTTAAATAGACAGACGACGTAAAATCAACTTAAATGAATAAAAAATACACCTGTATTATTATTGATGATGATGAAATTGACAGGTTAACCGTGGTTTCATTTGCCAAAAAATTTCCTGTTCTCGATATTTTAGGCGTTTTTGAATCTGCTGAAGAAGCGCTTCCGTTTATCGAAAAAGAAAAAATTGATGTTTTATTTCTGGATATCGATATGCCGGGTTTAAACGGAATTGAGTTTAGAAAAAAAGCCTTAGAAATTCCGGTTTGCATTTTTATAACCGCACATCCTGAACATGCTGTAGAAAGTTTTCAGATAGAAACGCTCGATTTTATTGTAAAACCTTTAAAACTGGATCGTTTTACACAAACCATAAGTCGTATTGAGGAGTTTATGGAAATTAAACTCAAAGCTTCTCTTTTTGAAGCAAGTATTGGCGGCGATACTATTTATATTAAAGAAGGACACGAACAGACAAAAGTTAAGCTTCATGAAATTTTATATCTCGAAGCATTAAAAGATTATACCTTAATTATTACCGATAAAAAAAGACATTGTGTTTTATCCAGCATTGGGAATCTTTTGAAAGAAAATCATTTTCAATCTTTTATTAGAATTCATCGAAGTTTTGCGGTTCAAAAACAGTTTATTCAGAAGATAAATTCAACCGAAATTATTCTGAATAATAACACCACCATTCCTATTGGGAGAAGTTACAAAGAAAACCTAAACTTATTCTAGATGAGAAAAGCCTTGGTTTTACTTTTGTTTTTCACCGCTATTTCTGTTTTCGCACAGCAAGAGCCTAATTTAGCGCGCTTTCAAAGTCCCGATGAAAAACTAAAAGCATGGCTTACATATGCAAATGAAATTATTGACTTAGAAGATTATGCGAAACTTTTTAGTATTGCCGAGAAAGGAATTAGTATTTCTAAAAACAATCCCGCTTATTTGAGCAGATTTTATCTTTACAAAGGTCTGGCATACGAATTTAGTAATAACCAATATCAAAAAGCAGTCGTTAATTATGAGCTTGCATTAAAATACGCCAAAAGCGTTAAACATCTTAAAAACGAAACAACGGTTTTAATGCGTCTCAATTATGTTTATTATTCTTTGAATGATACTATTAAAAGAGAAAATTTAATTCGATATATAAAAAAGGTTCTCGATACTACAAAAAACACTTATACACAATCTGTACTCAACGGAAGTCTGGGAGAATATTATCTGGATTATTCTCAGTATGAAAATTTTATCGGATATCAATTAAAAGCTATAACATATAAAAAACTACTTCCTAAAAGCATTTCAAATACAGAAAATATTGGCGTTTCTTACAGTCAGATTGCCAGTGCATATATTAAAATGAAGCAATTTGATAAAGCAATTGAATACTTAAACGATGCAAAACCGTATATAAAAACCTCTCCGTATATCAGGGCTTTTTCCTGCAATTATTATATGCAATGTTATGTAGCCGAAAAAAAACCAGACAGCATTCAAAAATATTATAAGTTAATCTATACACTTCCGTCTGTAAAAGATTCTTTATTTCTTAATTTGAGTTTTGCAAACCGAAGTATGGCAGATTATTACGTTGATAAATCTCAAATAGACAAAGCCTATTATTACGCAAAAAAAGCGGTATTATTGGGTGAAAAATCTACTGATGATGAAATTCTGCTCGAAGCAAATACCATAATGGGAAGGGTTTTATATGAAAAAAAAGAATACAAAAAAGCAATCGAAACGCTTAAACTGGCATCAAAAAATGCGCTGAATTACGATAAAGAATCTTATGTAATTATAAATAAAAAACTATCGCAAAGTTATGCCGCATTAGAACTTTGGAAAGAAGCACTTTATTACAACGAAATCTACAGTAAATATAATGACGAAATGATGCAGGAATCGGCAAAACAGAATATTGCCAATGCCGAAGCCCGTTATCAAAACAAAACCAAAGGGCAGGAAATAAAAAATCTTTCGGCTCAAAATACCATCAAAAACATTCAGATTGCAGATGCAAAAAAGCAGCGTTTCTATTTAATTTCCGGAATTATTTTGGTTGGAATTATTGGATTGTTACTTTTCAGGCAAAATCAAAACAGAAAGAAAACCAATCAGAAACTACAGCTTTTAAACCAGGAACTTGACGAAGCCAATAAAATAAAAGCCCGATTTTTTAGTATTTTAAATCATGATTTGCGAAGTCCGATTTCGAATTTGATTCACTTTTTACATCTTCAAAAAGAAAACCCTGAATTGATTGACGAAGCAACGGCTTTACGAATGCAGACAAAAGTAATTTCGGGAGCAGAGAATTTATTATCGTCGATGGAAGATATTTTATTGTGGAGTAAAGGTCAAATGGAAAACTTTAAACCTCATCCTCAAAAAATAGCAGTTTCGGATTTGTTTGAAGAAACACAAAAACATTTTTCGAGTGTAGAAAAAGTAGCAATTTCATTCGAAAATCCAGAGAATATTATTTTAAATACGGATGAAAATTACCTAAAAACCATCATCCGAAACTTAACCGGAAATGCCATAAAAGCACTCGATAAAACTTCAAACGCAAAAATAATCTGGAAAGCCCGACAGGAAAATAACCAAATCTATCTTTCGATTTCAGATAACGGTCACGGCGGAACTCAGGAACAATTTAAAGCACTTTACGACGATTCAGAAGTCATCGGAATAAAATCCGGTCTGGGATTACATTTGGTTCGGGATTTGGCAACAGCCATAAATTGCAAAATCGAAGTCACTTCAAAACCAGATTCAGGAACAACTTTTAAGATTATATTCTTTGAGTTGAATGTTTAAACACATAGAAACATAGTTATGCTGAATGTTTAAAAAGGCATTTCATTTGTTTAAACAAACATAGGTGTGTGTCTAAAAAGATAAAATGCATTCAATGTTTACAAAATATACGTTTCTATAGAAATCGCGCAAAGACGCAAAGGCGCAAATTTTTTAAGAAAGAATAAAAAGAGAAGCGTTTGTTTTCACACAGCTATGTTTGTTTAAACAAATGAAATGCCCTTTTTAAGTTTGCAAAATCTATGTCTCTATGTGTTTTATAAAAAACATCCAGTAGTTAATCCCAATAAAAAAGGCTTGACTTTCGTCAAACCTTTTTTATATAAATCATAATCTTACGATTACAACAAAGCGTCTAAGCTATCAGCGTAGGTTTGTTTCGGAGCAACTCCTACTTGTTTTCCTACTACTTCACCGTTATGAAAAACCAAAACGGTAGGTATGTTACGCACACCATATTTTGCTGCAAATTCCTGGTTAGCATCTACATCTACTTTACCAACCACCACTTTACCTGCATATTCTTCACTGATTTGGTCAATAATTGGACCAACCATTCTACAAGGACCGCACCATGCTGCCCAAAAGTCAACCATTACTGGTTTATCTGATTTTAAAACTACCTCGTCAAAAGTAGCATCTGTTATTGCTAATGCCATAATATCTATCGTTTTTAAAATTTATCGTCTGATTAACTAAAGTATCAAACTAGAGTACAAATTTAAAAATTAAAAACCAATCATGCACCATTCCCAAATTAGTTTTCATTATAAATGCATTGTCATTTATTATATCAATCCCATGTTTTAAAATTGTAATCTTAAACTTATAAAATATTGAGTGCCATAATTTTAAAAATAACGTCGTTTTTTTATGTTACCTTTAATATTCCAGAAACGGTTATCCATGAAAGCACTTTTAGACCACATAAAAAGCTTTTTGCAATCCTCTCATTTTAAATTATATGCCAAACGATTTGGCTTTTTTATTTTGGGATGCATTGCCTTTGTGGTCATTGCATCTGGCGCATTATCGTTTTATTTTAATCGGAATAAAACCGAAATTATCGCTAAAATCAACACAAAAATCAATCAAAACATAAACGGGAAATTTCATATTGGTGATTTTCAATATAAGTTTTTGACCGGTTTCCCCAATTTTACTCTCGCTTTAAAAGATGTCGAAATCAAAGACAATCAATGGAATATTCACAAACATACTTTATTGAAAGCCAAAGAAATTGAAGCGCGTTTAAACGTTTGGAGTTTATTGCAAAGCGAAATCAACATTCATAAAATGCTGATAAACGACGCCGAAATTTATGTGTATAAAGCCGAAAACGGGTATTCGAATGCGAATATTTTTAAACCGAAAAAGAAAAAATCACCCGAAGATAAATCAGAAACCGAAACCACAATTGATCAGGTTGATCTGAATAATGTTCATTTTATTTTAGACAATCACGTTGGACATAAATTATTTGATTTTGATATCGAAAGTTTAAAATCGAAAGTTGATTTTGACGGAGACGACTGGCAAACGGACGTTTTCCTGAAAACCAATATTAAAAGTCTCGCATTTAATACCGTTCACGGAAGTTTTGCCAAACAGAAAATTCTCGAAGGCACTTTTGCCGTTTCTTATTCTGCTGAAAAAGAGAAAATTGATGTTGTAACCCAAAACCTGAAAATAGGAACGGATGATTTTGATATTATCGCTTTTTTTAATCTGGCGAAAGGGAATGCGCTTTTCGGAATCAATATTAGTACGACTATTTTATGGCAAAATGCATCCAATTTATTATCGGCAAACATTAGTTCGAAACTTAACCGATTTGATTTAAAAAAAGAAATCGACGTTAATTGCGACATCAAAGGCGATTTTAATGCCGAAGGCGATCCGAAAATTGTCGTTCAGGCCGAAATAAAAAATAACGAAGTCAGTATTCCGGACGGATTAATTACCGATTGCAGTTTTAAAGGCATTTTTACCAATAATTTCAAGCCAAAAGATGGTTTTAACGATGCAAATTCAGCCGTAATTTTAACCCGATTTTCGGGTAAATACAAAAATATTCCGCTAACGATTCCGCAAGCTGTAATTAATAATTTAGAAAAACCATTGGCAACCGGAATCGTAAATTCTGATTTTGATATTGAAAACCTCAACGAAGAAAATACCGAAAAATGGATTCATTTTACAGATGGTCACGCTTCGGCAAACTTAAAATTTCAGTTTGATATTGTCGATTTGTACATTACAAAACCACGTTTTATTGGCAATGTCAACGTAAAAGATGTTTCGTTTCATTTTATTCCGAAGAATCTTCACGCCGAAAAAGTTAACGTACAGCTCGACTTTACAGAGAAAGCTTTATTGATTAAAAAAATCGCGTATAAACACAACAAAAACATCATTTATCTGGAAGGCAGAATAGACAATTTCCTGAATTTGTATTACGACGCACCCGAAAAAATGGTCGTAAACTGGGATATTTATTGCCCAAATATCGATTTGAAACAGTTTTTAGGTGTTTTAACCAATACTCAAAAAAGGAAAGTAACAGTAAAAAAAGCTACCATGTCTGACCAACTACGAAATGCCATCGAAAAATGCGTTGTAGACATCAACATCAAAGCCGACAAAATAAACTACAATAAACTAACCGCGACCAACACAAAAGCTACGATACAAATGATTGATTCAAGGCTTGTTATTAAAAATGGGTCGCTACAAACTTCCGGCGGAAGTATTACTTTTAATACCACCGTTTCGCCAAATGGCAAGAATTACAGTTTTGCATCAAACGCGCAGGTAAATAGTGTTGATATTGCGAGTTTTTTAAAATCGTTCAACAATTTCGGAATCACATCTTTTAGTCCAAAAAACACAAAAGGAAGACTTAGCAGTCACGCCAATGTTACGGGTTTTATCAATGGCCGAGGCGAATTACTTACTAATTCGATGCACGGAAAACTCGATTTTAAAGTCACTCAGGGCGCTTTACTCAATTTTGAACCTATTGTAAAAGTGGGCAAATTTGCTTTTCCGTTTCGCGATGTGCAGAATATAACCTTCAGCGATTTGTCCGGAAACCTCAACATGCGCGGCGAGCAAATCGATGTTAACAATCTCATCATAAGTTCCAGTGTTCTAAACTTAGATATTAACGGAATTTATTCCTTTGGCAGAGGTACCAATCTCGCCCTCACCATCCCACTCCGAAACTCTAAAAACGACGCCAAACTTTCCACCCAAGCCGAACGCGACGCCGTTCGCGACCGCGGAATTGTCCTGCATTTAATTGCATTGGATGATGAAGGAAAAATGAAAATTAAATGGGGAAAGAAAGATAAAGAGAAATAAAATTCTTATCACATTTCCCATACAATCTTGTCTTTCAGAGAAACGAAAAAACACCCCTAAACTAACCCAATCTTGTCTTTCCGAGGAACGAAAGAATCTCACGCACAATATTATCAAAAACATAAACACCAATCAGAAATGATTGGCTTTTTTTTATTGAAAACCTTTTAAATTATTTTCTATCCAAACCATATGTGCCTCTTATGCCGTTGTACCAAAAGCAACATTTGGATAGTTTTGTTTACTTCAATATCACAAAATCAATGAGCATAAATATTAGAATTGGCGACCGAATTCGCGAATTAAGGAAAGTAAAAGGTCTTTCTCAAGAAGCATTAGCAAATCTTGCTGAAGTCGACAGAACTTATATGACAAAAGTGGAAACTGGAAAAAAAAATGTAACGGTTAAAATTTTAGAAAAAATAATTATTGCTCTTGAAACTGATTTTGGAGCTTTTTTCAACGACAACAATTTTAAGAAATAATGACACAGAAAAAGTATTCAGCTATAAAAGAAAAACTCCATATCGAAGTTGATAAAAAAACAGATAATGGACTTGCTCAACTTACTCATTATTTTCAGAACCATACTAACGGGGTTTCTCAATATTTCAAAGATGATGCAACGGAATACTTATCCGACATCCATGAAAAATTAAATATTGTTGAAGAACCTAATTTTCAATATTACTTGCCAATAAAATGGGATATACCATTTCCTCCTCCTAAAAATCCTGAGTTTAAATTTATTGATTTATTTGCAGGTATTGGTGGAATAAGACTAGCATATCAAAATTTAGGTGGTAAATGTGTTTTTACTAGCGAATGGGATACCTATTCAAAAAAAACCTACGAGGCAAATTTCGGAAAAGTGCCTTTTGGGGACATAACGCAAATAAATGAAACTGAAATTCCTGATCATGATATTTTATTAGCTGGTTTTCCTTGTCAACCATTTTCAATAGCGGGAGTTTCAAAAAAGAATGCATTAGGTCGAAAACATGGTTTTTTAGATGAAACACAAGGAACACTTTTTTTTGATATCGCTCGAATTCTTAAACATAAAAGACCTAAAACTTTTATGTTAGAAAATGTCAAGAATCTTGTATCTCACGACAAAGGCAACACGTTTAAAGTTATACAAAACACATTAAGAGAATTAAATTATACCATTTATTTTAAAGTTTTAGATGGTAAACATTTTGTTCCGCAACATAGAGAAAGAATTATAATTGTTGGATTTGATAACGAATATTTTCAAGGAAAGGAAAATTTTAAATTTCCTGAAATGAGTAACGTAAAATTTGCATTAAAAGACATTCTTTTATCCGAAGTTGATCCAAAATACACTCTATCAGATAAGCTCTGGAACTATTTACAAGAATATGCTAAAAAACATAAAGCCAAAGGAAATGGTTTTGGATTTGGTTTAGCTGATTTAAACGGAATTTCAAGAACTATGAGTGCCCGATATTACAAAGATGGCGCAGAAATATTAATTCCTCAAGAAGGCAAAAATCCTAGACGATTAGTACCTAGAGAATGCGCTCGACTTCAAGGGTTTCCTGATAATTTCGTTATACCTGTGTCTGACAATCAAGCTTATAAACAATTTGGAAATTCAGTTGTATCTCCTTTAATGCAAGCAGTTGGTAAAAATTTAGTCGCAGAAATTGTAAAAGAAAAGGATAATCAAAAATTAAATTCTCTAGAGCAATAATAGAGTAAGTCGTGATAAATTAATTTTAATTTTTATTAATAATGGAAAATGGTCTTCTTTCAAAATACTTTAAAGGCATAGTCGCAAAAAAACTTAGTCAAGTTGAAGTTGATCCCCAAGTTTCTAACCAACACGAATTCAATGGTATTAATGAATTTAAATCTATTTTAGGCACGGGAAGATCTACATATGAAGGTGTTTTTATATACCTAACTGATAATGAAGAAACTATATTAAATGAGGTAGGTTCCTTAACTTGGTATAACGCACGAGAAAATGATCCCAAAAGAAATGAATTTCGCCTCTATTATTCCACAACACAAATTATGGAAAAGGCTAATGTTGGTGATTTTTTATTAATTGGATTAACACATGATAATAAATTAGCTGTGGTAGTAGCTCCAACAGGAACAACAGCGGAACAGCAATTGCTTTGGCTTTTTGAAATAGGAGATATTGGAAACAAATTTATTTTCCGTGATATTTCCTCAAATGACATCAAACTTAATTTTGCAGGAAAGTACATTCTTAATTCACTTGGTTTTGAAATCGATGAAACTGAGCCAGATTTTTTAGACTTGATACTTACAACATTTAAAGGTCAATTTCCTTCGACAGCGATCTTTTCAGATTTTGCCCGTTCGACAGTTAATAATGTCTCCCCCTTTGAAGAACCTGATAAAACCTTAATTGCTTGGCTTGAAAGAGAAGAAATACTTTTCAAAACACTTGAGAAACATATTGTATCAAAAAAACTTGAACAAGGATTTGGAGAAAATAAGATCGACGTAGACGATTTTATTTCATTTTCATTAAGTGTTCAGAATAGAAGAAAATCTCGTGCCGGTTTTGCTTTTGAAAACCATCTCGCATCTATTTTTAAATTTCAGGAAATACGTTTTTCTAAGGGAGCAAAAACAGAAAGGAATAACAAACCTGATTTTCTTTTCCCGTCGATAACAAATTATCATGATCCAGATTTCCCTGTTGAATTATTGACGATGCTTGGTGTTAAGACTACGGCAAAAGATAGATGGAGACAAGTTTTGTCAGAAGCAGAGAGAATTACTTCTCAGAAACATTTAATCACTTTAGAACCAGCAATAAGCGTAAATCAAACTGACGAAATGTTTGCACAAAATCTGCAACTTGTAATTCCACAATCTTTGAAGGAAACTTTTACGGCTTCCCAACAAGTTAATTTATTAAACCTTCAAGACTTTATAAACGTAGTTCGCCAACGACAAAAATAAAATAATTAGAAATAATTAACTAAAATTATCATGGATGTCCATAATCCTGAACAACGCTCAAAAAACATGCGCGCCATCAAAAGCACAGCAACAAAAGCCGAAGTTCGTTTGGCAAAAACATTATGGAATCTAGGTTACAGATACAGAAAAAATAATAAAACAGTTTTCGGCAAACCGGACTTCACATTCAAAAAATTAAAAATTGCCATTTTCGTAGATTCAGAATTCTTTCACGGGAAAGATTGGGAAACCCGAAAAAAACCACAAACTAATCCTGAATTCTGGATCAAAAAAATCGAACGAAATATGCAACGAGATATAGAAGTCAATACATATTTAGAATCTCAAAACTGGAAAATTTTACGTTTTTGGAGTAACGATATCAAAAAGAATTTAGATTCGTGTATTCTTGAAATTGAAAAAGCAATTGCAGAAAGACAAGTTTAACAATTACAACGAAGTTTCTCGTGCGATTCCTTCATTCTTCGGAATGACAAAGCAGGCGAAAAAAGAAAACAAAATAAAAAAAACCACTTCACAGTGGCTTTTCATTTAATATCTAAATCTTAATCATTCAACATCCAAATACGGATTTAAAATTTCGGCTAATTGATTGAGCCAATAAAAACCATCTTCGACGCTTGTTTTGTTAATTTGCAGAGTTTGGCATTCTTGCAGTGTGCTTAAAGCAAGAACATAATTTAGTTTTCTAATTGTTTTTGCCAGGCTTTCTGGATCGACTGATTTGTTGAAAAAGTCAATAATCCGGGCTTCGGCTTCTTTTGAAAGGGTTTTGGTACTCATAATCTCGGAATTTAGGAAATATAAAACCCGTATGGGTTAGCTGTCCTACGCTTTCGAGAACGCGTTGTGGTTGTTTCCAATACCGCCAGCGTACCATACGGGCAAAAAGTTTTGTTGTGTTCATAATCTCGATATTTAGGACTGCGAAGATACCAAATAAACATTTCTAATTAGTAGGATTTATTCATCAATCTAAAATATCTTAATTTTTAGTTTGTTTATTATTACGGTCCCGAAGTTTCGGGATCGACTCCGCTCAACCTGACAAAAAATACAAGTAAAAAAATCTGTTTTTATCCGCGTTTTCACGAAGTGAATTCGTTAAATCCGCGTTCCATAATAACATTTCAAAATCGCTAAGTCTGGCAAAAATGGTCTTGAAATTTTTAACTATTTTTTCATAATGTTTTATTAACTCACTTGGCTTTTCATCTTAAATAAAATAGCTTTGAGATTAATCATTAAATATAAACCAATATGAAAATTCAAATCAATACAGACAAAAACATCGAAGGACACGAAAGATTAGCAACTTATTTTTCTGAAGAATTAGAAAAAGGTTTAACTCGTTTTGAAGAAAAAATTACCCGCGTTGAAGTGCATTTTGGAGATGAAAATGGCGAGAAATTCAGCTTAAACGATAAAAAATGTGTAATTGAAGTTCGTACTGCAAAATTACAGCCTCTAACCGTAACAGAACACGCCGATACTATTGAAAAAGCTTTTAGTGGCGCTTTGGCAAAAGCAAAAAAATCGCTTACCACTACTTTTGAGAAAATGAAAGAACATTAAATTTAAGATACATAGTTACAAAGGGACAAAGGTGCTAAGTTTTCTCTGCATCTTTGTCCCTTTGTCACTCTGTACCTTTGTACCTTCTCTTTACGATTTCGGTAACGGTGCTCCTACGGCAATATCGCAACGATGTCCGGGTTGTCCGTGCGCGGGATTCATGCCTTCGGCAACCGTTGGGGTTTCGGTACTTAATAAAGACGGAACTGCATTGTTATTTGCTGGCGGCGTAACGGTAAAAGTTTGCGAAGTGCTTCCGCTTTGTGCTGTATTTGTCGTTGTTTGTTTTGCTGCAACCGGAGAATTTAAAGGCGCTCCAACCGGAATATCACATCTGTGTCCGGGTTGTCCGTGCGACGGATTCATTCCTTTTGCTACTTTCACAGGCGCTGCGGTTGTAGTTGTAACCACATTTTGCTGAGGCGCATTTACCTGAACAGCTTGTGGTGCTGCCTGCTGTACAGTTGCAGTTTGTCCTTGTGTTGGAGCTGAATTTAATGGCGCGCCAACAGCAATATCACATCTGTGTCCTGGTTGTCCGTGTGCGGGATTTAATCCGGCATTTGAACTTAAAACTGTATTTGGATTTGTCTGAACCGGGTTTTGAACTACAGAATTCACTTTTGTGGTATCTTTCATCAATCCTAATTTTACCAATTCTGATGTTGGAGTGTTTTCCTGCGGTTCTAATTCTTTTTTGCAAGAAGTAAAAAGTATTGAAGAAAGAACTAACGAACTGATAAGTATTTTTGGATTCATAATGTAGATTTTTAAAGCCCTCAAATATACTAATTAAACCATATAAGTGATATAAGATACTATAAGTTTTAACTTATTATCTTTCGTAAAAACGCTAATCTGCAAAGTTTTTGTTTCACGCAGATTACAGAGATCTAAGCAGATTTTTTTAATTAAATTTGATAGAAAATCATCCGCATATATCTGCTTAAATCTTTTAAAATCTGCGTGAAATGATTTGCAGCAAAAAAACTTTGCGACTTTGCAACTTTGCAAGATTACTACAATATTTGCTAACTTTAACCAAAACAAACTTTATATGAAAAAATCAATCCTGCTTCTATTATTCATTTCTGCTTTCGCGAATGCGCAAAATGCCGAAAAAGACAAAATCAACCAAACGCTTGACGCGTGGCACAAAGCCGCTGCCGATGTAAAATTCGATGCTTATTTTTCTGCATTAAACGATGACGCGATTTATATAGGAACTGATGCTACAGAAAACTGGACAAAAAAAGAGTTTCAAGTTTGGGCAAAACCTTTTTTCGACAAAGGAACAACTTGGAGTTTCACGGCTTTAGAACGTCATATCTTTTTTGATAAATCGGGGAAAATTGCCTGGTTTGATGAATTGCTAAATACTCAAATGAAAATCTGTCGAGGATCAGGAGTTTTAGTGAAAGTGGGAAAAGAATGGAAAATTCAACATTATGTTTTATCCATGACAATTCCGAACGATGAAGTTGATGCCGTAACCAAATTAAAATCTCCAGTTGAAGACGTTTTAATTGACAAGCTAAAGAAAAAATAAACAATTTGAGTGTTTCTTATTATAATCCTAACTTTTCTGGCGTTTTACAAAACCAAATATCAAATTAATTATAATACAATTGACAATATTAGTCGTAAATTAGAAGTTTAAAATAAGATTGTCTCAAAAAAACTAATCGAATTTTACAAAATCGACTAAAATAAAAGCCAAGCCTCTATTTTTTCAGCCCTGAAAATCTAAATATTGATTTTTTTTTAACTTTGACCCCAAAAAAAATAGGGTTCAATAAAGTATTTGAAAAATGAAAATAGAAAAACGCTGGATCATCTCCTTTATTATTATAAGTATTGTTTGTATTACGGGTGCATTTTGGCCAACCGTTACCGAAAATAGTTACATATTGTCAGAATTTGGTACAACAGATCACATAGTTCCTGCTGATGTTGCCTGGATGTTAACTTCCTGCTGTCTGGTTTTAATCATGACGCCGGGATTATCTTTCTTTTACGGCGGAATGGTAGGCCGAAAAAATGTGATTTCGACCATGTTGCAAAGTTTTATTTGTTTGGGCGTTGTAACTCTTTTATGGGTTGTAGTGGCTTTTAGTCTGGCTTTTGGAGATCCTGTAGGTTTTGGCTCAGGAGATCATTTTTATAGTTTCTTTGGTAATCCAACCACATTTGCTTTTATGGATTATGTGGGCGTTTTACCTCATAAAAAATTAGCAAGTACGATTCCGTTTATGCTGTTTGCTTTGTTTCAAATGAAATTTGCGATTATTGCACCGGCGATTATTACAGGTTCGTTTGCAGAACGCGTTCGTTTTATCTCGTATTTACTTTTTATTAGTTTATTTACGATTTTCATTTATGCACCTTTATGCCATTCGGTTTGGTATCCAACAGGAATTTTAGGAAGTTATTTTGGCGTAAAAGATTTCGCCGGAGGAACAGTTGTACACATGAGTTCAGGATTTGCTGCTTTGGCGGGAGTTCTCGTTTTAGGAAAAAGAAAAAACAGCCAGCATATACCAACCAATATTCCGTTTGTATTATTAGGAACTGGAATGTTATGGTTTGGATGGTTTGGTTTCAACGCCGGATCGGCACTTGCTGCAAACGGAACTGCCGCAATGGCTTTTGCAACGACTACAACATCATCGGCCGCAGCCATGTTAACGTGGGTTTTCTTTGATCGAATGAATGGCAGAAAAGTTTCGGCGCTTGGCGCTTGTATTGGCGCTGTTGTTGGTTTAGTTGCTATAACGCCGGCTGCAGGATTTGTATCTGTTCCTGAAAGTATGTTTTTCGGATTCGTTACGGCTTTGGTTTCAAATACAGTTGTAAATTGTCGTTTATCAAAAAGATTTGATGATACTTTAGATGTTTTTGCCTGTCACGGTGTTGGCGGAATTATGGGAATGATTCTGACTGCGATTTTTGCTCATGGCGAAGATGCAAGTTTGCTACATGGCGGCTGGAACGTATTTGCACATCATATGATGGCTTTGGTTTTGGTTTCGATATTTACTTTCTTCGGCGCTTATTTCTTGTTTAAAGTAACCAATTTTATAATCCCGTTGCGTGTTTCTGAAGAAAACGAACACATTGGTCTTGATTTATCGCAACACGATGAAACGCTTGATCCAAAATTAAAACCAATTACTGAACCGCATTATGGGTAAAAAAGTATGCCACAGATTTCACAGATTCTCACAGATTAGAAAAAATAATCATTTTAATCTGTGAAATCTGTGGCAAAAAAAATTCGCGAAAATTAGTGTAATTCGTGGTAAAAAATTTAAACACAATTGCCCAACAATCATTCCGTTTATATTCCTTAATTTTGCCGAAAATTTTTGTACAAGTGGGAAGTAAAAATAAACTAAAAAGATTCAGGGAAAACGAAACATTTCAAAACGTTTTTCAACCAACAAGAGAAGAAGTTGTAGGCGATTTAATGCCTTTAAAAGGAAAATGGAATTCTGATTTCTTTAAAAATGACAATCCTTTAGTTTTAGAATTAGGATGCGGAAAAGGAGAATATTCTGTTGGATTAGCAGAAAGATATCCAAACAAAAATTTTATCGGAATTGACATTAAAGGCGCGCGTTTCTGGAGAGGTGCAAAAACTGCCGTTGAAACCGGATTGCATAATGTTGCTTTTATTCGAACTCAAATCGAGTTAATCGATCATATTTTTAATGAAAATGAAGTGGATGAAATCTGGATTACTTTTCCGGATCCGCAAATTAAATACAAGAGAACAAAACACAGAATGACGAATTCTGAATTTTTGAAATTGTATAAAAAAATCCTTAAAAAAGACGGTGTTGTAAATCTTAAAACCGACAGCGAATTTATGCACGGTTATACGCTGGGATTACTTCACGGAGAAGGACATGAGGTTTTATACGCAAATCATAATGTGTATACAAACGAAGGAAGTCCGGAAGAAGTTACTGCTTTTCAGACATTTTATGAGAAACAATATTTAGAAATTAATAAGGCAATTACGTATATTCGCTTCAAAATTAAAGATTGATTTAATTTTAAAAAGAATTTACGAACCCATAAACAACTGAATGGCCTTACTTACTCCATTACTTTCAGGTTTTATTGCTGCTTTCATCGGAATTATACCGCCTGGCTTACTTAACATGACGGCAGCCAAAATAAACTTGAAAGAAGGAAAAAAGAATGCTTTATGGTTTGTTGTTGGTGCGGTTGTCGTTATTTTTTTTCAGGTTTATCTGGCGGTTTTATTTGCTCACGTCATTGACAATCGTCCAGATGTTGTGACTTTATTACGCGAAGTAGGTTTTGTTATTTTCTCTATTTTAACGATCTACTTTTTGTTTCTTGCCAAAGAACCAAAAACCAAAAAAAAATCGAAGATTAAAAAGAGCAGTAAAAAAAGCCGTTTCTTTTTAGGAATGCTTCTTTCCGGTTTGAATTTTTTTCCAATTCCATATTATGTTGTGGTAAGTGTTACTTTGGCTTCTTACCATCTTTTTGAGTTTGAAAACAACATTATTTTTACTTTTGTATTGGGTTCTGTTTTAGGTTCTTTTGCAGCGCTTTACAGTTATGTTGCTTTCTTTGGAAGAATCGAAAAGAAAACCGATTATCTAATGCGTAACATGAATACTATTATTGGAAGTATTACAGGTTTAGTTGCTGTGGTGACGCTTTTTAATATTTTGAATTATTATTTCGGATAATATAAACCACAGATTACAGTATTAAAATGATTTAATTTCAAGCAGATTTAGCAAGTTATTTAAAATCATTTTTATCTGCCCGATCTGCGAGAAAACTATATTATAGAAAATCTTTTTAATCCTGTAATCTGTGGCAAAAAAATAAATTATGGCTGAAGATAATTTTTTTGAAAAAGTTTATGCAATCGCCAGACAAATTCCATACGGAAAAGTAACTTCTTTTGGTGCAATTGCAAAAGCTTTAGGCACGGCTCGTTCTGCCCGAATGGTTGGCTGGGCAATGAATGCGTGTCATAATATGGATGATATTCCTGCTCACAGAGTCGTAAACCGCAAAGGACTTTTGACCGGAAAATTCCACTTTGACGGAACGAATTTAATGCAGCAGCTGTTGGAAAGTGAAGGTATTGAAGTAATCAATAATCAGATTGTAGATTTTGAAAAACACTTTTGGCAGCCGGAAGTTGAATTTTAAATTTTTCACTTTAGGGTCCTGCAAGGTTTCCAAAACCTTGTAGGTTTAATTATTATAATCTCTGAAAAATAATATTAATAAAACGCATATACACATACCTACAAGGTTTTGAAAACCTTGCAGGAGATGTCGATCAAATCAAACAAATAACAAAACTCGTTTTATCTTCATCTGTCTGGTAGCTTAAATAACCGCCGTGCGCTTCGATGATGTTTTTAGAAAGCGTTAAACCAATTCCTGCGCCGTCTTTTCTGGTGGTAAAAAATGGCAGAAATACTTTGTCTCTAATCTCAGAATCGATTCCTTTTCCGTTGTCTGATATCGTGATAAAAAATCGGTTGTTTTCTGTATAACTTGACAGAAACATTTTCTTTTCCGGTTTCTCTTTTAAGGCATAAATACTATTGGTAATCAAATTGATAATTACCTGTTCCATTTGGTTTTTATCGATTAAAATAGAACGTGAACTATTAATTTCATTTATTAATTCGATATTTTCTGTTTTTAAAATCGGGTTCATAATTCGAAGGCAATCATCAAAAAGCGCATTTATTGGTGTCATTACTTTTGTTGGCGTTGGCAACATGGCGAGCTTTCTGTAATTTTCGACAAAAACCTGCAAATGATCGCTTCTGTTTATTATGGTTGAAATACTGCTTTTGATGTCGTCAAAATCGTCTTCTTCGAGTTTTTCCTGATCGACAATTTGGAGTAAATTCTGCGAAAGCGCACGAATTGGTGTTAGAGAATTCATTAATTCATGCGAAATAATCTTCATCAAATTAATCCACGCTTCTTTTTCTTTTTTCTCAATTACACGCTGAATACTATCGAGTAAAATGATATAATATTCTTTGTTATATGTTCTTGTGAGAGACGTTTGCAAAATAAAAGTCTGTAAATCCTGTTCTTCAATTTTTATTGAAATCGCCGATTTTAATTCGGAAAAATCCGTTTTCTCAATTTCATTGCAAAATGACGGCAGATAATTTTTGAGGTATTTCCAATGGCTTACTTTCGGAACTTTAAACAAATCTGAAAAACATTCGTTCATCAAAAAAATATTCCAATCTTCACTGTTTTTTTCTAAAATTAAAACTCCCGTTTCGATATTATTCAAAATCGATTGATACACAATTTCTTTCGATGTTTGTTCTTGCTGCTGAACTTTTAAAGTTTCATAAAGAAGATATAGATTTTTAAAACTATCCTTTTTATTCTCTTCCGGAAAATTGGTCGAAAAATCATTTTTTAGCATTGAAAGGAATGTTCTGTCATAAAACAGCACTTTGTTTTTGATATAAAAATAGATTTCAAACAACATTACAACACCAAAAAATCCAACCAAAAGTGCGTTATAATAAAACATTTTGTAGATCAAAAAAACACAAACAAAAAAGAGCATCATAACAAATATGACTCTAACAAATAGGGCATTATAGAATTTCCAATTCTTCATATTTTATTTTTTATTGCCGTAGTTTAAAATCTTAAAAATGATTTTTTACCTGATATAATTCTCTCGCAGATTCGGCAGATTTAGCAGATAAAATTAGATTAAAATGGAATCCGCTTAATCTGCAAAATCTGCGAGAGTATAATTAAACCCTTTTTAATCCTTCAATCTATTATAAAACTATTTAAGTATTTTTTAAATCGTATTTTTCAATTCTTCTATATAATGCAGCTCTCGACAAACCCAATTCTTCGGCTGTTTTACTGATATTTCCATTGTGTTTAAACAATGCCTTTTCGATAGCACTTTTTTCCATTTCTGATAATGGATTATCATCGTTTTCTTGAATATCTTCAAAATCAAGAATATCCAGATCTTGTACAGAAATTGTATTATTATCTGCCAAAATCAATGCGCGCTCGATTTTATTTTCCATTTCACGGATATTTCCTTTCCACGGATATTTTTCTAAATACGGCGCAACATTATCTTCAAAACGCCAATTTTCGTGATTGTATTTTTCGGCAATTTGTTCTAAAATAAAATGCGCCATCGGAACAATATCATCTTTTCGCTCTCTTAATGACGGCAAATTTATTTCCATTGTGTTGATGCGATACAGCAAATCTTCGCGGAATGTTTTGTTTTTTACCTCTGCTTTAATATCGCTGTTTGTTGCAGCAATTATGCGAACATTTAAAGGCCTGGCTTTGCTTTCGCCCAAACGTGTTACGGTTTTGGTTTGTAAAACATGCAATAATTTTGATTGCAAATGCAACGGAATATTTCCTATTTCATCCAAAAAAATAGTTCCGTTTTGTGCCGTTTCAAATCTTCCGGCCGTATCAATTTTTGCATCGGTAAAAGCTCCTTTGGTGTAACCAAAAAGTTCACTTTCGAATAAATTATCACTCAAAGAACCTAAATCTACATGTACAAAAGGCTGATTTTTTCGTTCTGAATTTTGATGAATAAACTCGGCAAAAACATATTTTCCGGTTCCGTTTTCACCTAAAATTAAAACATTGGCATCTGTTCTGGCAACTTTCTCTGCCATAGAATACGCTTGTTTTATCTTGGCAGAAGTGCCAGCAAAATAACGTTTATCGGCTTTTTCAACGACAACTTTTTTCGTGTTTTTTCTGCTTTCGGCGACAGCCTTATCAATTGTTTCAAGTAGTTTTTCGTTATGCCACGGTTTTAAAACATAATCAAAAGCGCCAATTTTTATGCCTTCAACTGCGGTATCAATTTTTCCAAAAGCAGTCATTAAAATGACAACGGTTTGCGGCGAAAGTGTTTTTATTTCTTTTAGCCAATGAATTCCTTCGCGCCCGTCTTCAAAACCAATTCGGTAATTCATGTCTAACAAAACCACATTTATATCATTTTCGGTTAAAATCGAAATGATTTTTTTTGGACTATTCGCTGTAAAAATTGTTTCAAAATGTTTTTTCAGAATCATTTTTGCCGAAAAAAGAATTTCTTCCTGATCGTCAACGACTAATATTTGGGCTTGTTTTTTTCGCATGGTATTATTTTTTGTCCGATTTTGAACGGTCAACTGTTCATTATCGAACACTCCTTTTTAAGATTGGTTTTTAAAGCTTCTTTAAAATCAATACTTTACAAATAATAAATTTTATGGCACAGTATTTACCTATTGATTATCAGTAAATTATTCAAAAACATGGACAAGGTAATTCCTCGTAAAAATAGAAAATTTAGGTATTTCACAATAGCAATTGCAATTTTTTTAGCTTTGGTTGTGGTCGTTATTTTTTCTTTCAACACTAAAAGAAGTTTAAATGTAAAAACCGAAGAACTGACAATTCAAAAAGTTGAAAAAGCCTTTTTTGAAGATTTTGTTGTTTTTCAGGCAAAAGTAGAACCGTTAAATGTAATGCTTGTGAATGTAACAGAAGGCGGATCTGTAAAAGAAATTTTTGTCGAAAATGGTGCAATGGTTACAAAAGGACAATCTCTCGCACGTTTGTATAACCCAAATACGGAACTGAATTATCTAACTCAGGAAACGGCAATTATTGAGCAAATCAACAATTTGAATACGGGAAAACTGAACATTAGAAATCAGGAATTGAATTTGAATAAAGATTTGGTTTTGATCGAACACGATTATAATGATGCCAAAAGATTGTACGACATGAACTCGAAATTGTTTGCTAAAGATGTGATTTCGAAAAATGACTGGAATACGTTTAAGGAAAGTTTACGTTTTCAGGAAGAACGCAAAAAAACGATTCAGCAAAGTATTCAAAAAGAAAAACAAAGCAATCAGGTTCAGATTTCGCAAATTAACCGTTCGATTCAAACTATGGAAATGAGTCTTGATATTTTGAGAAATAACAAAAAGAATTTCCTGATTACAGCTCCTGAATCCGGTCGATTAACATCATTTGAACCTGTTTTGGGAAAAACGTTTCAGGCGGGTGAAAGCATCGGAAAAATAGATTCTAAACAAGGTTATAAACTGATCGCGGAAGTGGATGAATTTTATCTGGAAAAAATTCGAGAAGGCTTAAAAGGTCAGGTAGAATTTAAAGGAAAAACGCTTGAAGTTTTGGTTACCAAAGTAATTCCGGAAGTAAAAAGCGGACATTTTACGGTAGAATTGGCTTTTGTTTCTAAAGAAAATATCACTTTACAAGACGGTCTTAGCTTTGGTGTAAAACTGATTTTATCAGAAAAAAACAAAACTTTAGTGGTATCAAAAGGAAGTTTTAATCAGGAAACTGCCGGCAAATGGATTTTTGTCGTAAAAGGAAATAAAGCGGAAAGAAGAAATATAAAATTAGGCAGAGAAAATCCTTCGTATTATGAAGTTCTTGAAGGTTTAAAAGAAGGCGAATCTGTGATTACTTCATCATATTCTGATTATAAAGATATTGAGGAGTTGTCGATTAGCTCGCAGTAGTCAGTTTTCAGTCGCAGTTTTCAGTCACAGTATTAGTCGCAGTAATCAGTCGCAGTCAAAGTCACAGTTCACAACTAACAATTCACAATTAGAAAAGTTTCAATCATCAATCAAAAAATAATAATAACATTTAAAAACCTTAAAAGAATATGATAACCATTCAAAATTTAACCAAAGTTTTTAGAACCGAAGAAGTAGAAACATCTGCTTTAAGCGGAATTTCTTTAGAAATTAAAAAAGGAGATTTTTTAACAATCATGGGGCCTTCGGGTTGTGGAAAATCGACTTTATTAAATATCATCGGGCTTTTAGACAGCGCTACCGATGGAAGTTATAAATTATTAGATCAGGAAATGGTTGGTTTAAAGGAAAAAGGAAGAGCGAATGTTCGTAAAGAAAACATCGGGTTTATTTTTCAGAATTTTAATTTGATCGATGAACTTTCTGTTTATGATAATATCGAATTGCCTTTGCTTTACAACAATGTAAAATCTTCAGACAGAAAACAAAAAATTGAAGCTATCGCTGAGAAATTGAATATTTCGCACAGATTAAAACATTTTCCGCAGCAGCTTTCAGGCGGACAACAACAAAGGGTTGCGGTTGCAAGAGCTTTGGTAAACGATCCAAAAATTATTCTTGCCGACGAACCAACGGGAAATCTGGATAGTAAAAATGGTAATGAAGTAATGGAACTTTTAACGGATTTACACGCTAAAGGTGCCACAATTTTGATGGTAACCCACTCTGATTATGATGCTTCGTTTTCGCAAAAAACGATTCATATGAAAGACGGTGTGATATTCTCTGAAAAACTAAATCAGAGAAATGTAGATGTTTTTATGGACGCTAAATAAATATAAAATGATTCAATTTATTGTTACCGCAATCATGATCCTGGTGGGATTTGTTTGTAAAATACTAGCTATTATTTAACTAACCGTTTTTTAAAAAATAAACTATGATTTTTAACTGGTTTAAAATATTTATATATCATTTAAGGCAAAACAAATTGTTTTCGTTTTTAAATGTTTTAGGATTAAGCATTGGAATTGCGGGTGTAATTTTTGCGATTTTATATTGGAATAATGAAAATGCATACGATCAATGGAATCCTGAAAAAGAAAACTCTTTTCAGGTTATGAACGATATAGGTATGACCGGAGATGTATGGACAACTAATCCGGTGCCTTTTGGACTAACTTGTAAAGCAACAATTCCTGAAATTGAAAATGTTTGTTTTTTTAATCTTTGGTATAATCAAGTTGTTATAAAATATCAGGATAAAAAAATAATCGATAAAAAAATAATTGTATCAGATAATAACTTCTTTGACATTTTTCCTTTTCCGATAGTAAAAGGCGCAAAAAAGAATATTCTGAAAGAAAAAAATAGTGTTGCAATTTCTGAGGATCAGGCAAAATTACTTTTTAAAAATGATGATCCTATCGGCAAATCTATTACTTATCAGGATCAGTCTTATATTGTAAAATCTGTATATCATATTGTACAGCCAAGTTCTATAGAGCCTAATTATGTTTTTGGCGGTATTGTAAGGGAAAGCGATCTTGATAATTGGGGAAATTTTAATTACGGGTTATTAATTAAAATTAAAAAAAATGCTGATCCTGCGGTAGTTTTAAAGAAAATGCAGCATGTAAATTTCGTGAATCGAACTTTGAAAGATGCAAAAGAAAGCGGACAGACTATCGAACAATATGTGAAAGAGAACGGTGAAATTAAAGTTATTCTGGATCAATTGGCAACAGCACGTTTACACGGAACAAAATCTACCGGCGGGCAAAATTTTCCTGAAGGAAAAGGGAATTTACAGCTGCTGTATATTATGGTTGGCTTGTCTATTTTGATTTTGGTTTTATCATTGGTAAACTACATCAATTTAGCAACAGCATCTGCCATAAAACGCGCTAAGGAAGTTGGGGTTCGTAAAATTGTAGGCGCAAGTAAAAAGCAAATTATTGCTCAGTTTATATTTGAAACTGCCGTTATTGTTACATTGTCTATTCTTTTTGCGTTAGCGATCGTAGAGCTTTCATTACCTTATTACAATACTTTTTTGGCAAAAAACCTTACTATGAATGGCGGTGAATTTTACCTGCAGCTTATTTTTATATTTGGATTAGTAATTATTCTTGCGGGTATATTCCCTGCCATTTATATTTCAAATTTTGAAACTTTAAAGGTTTTAAAAGGTAATTTTTCGAGAAGTAAAAGTGGTATTTGGGTTCGAAATTCAATGCTTATTTTTCAGTTTGGTATTGCTGCTTTTTTCATTATCGGGGCTTTGATTGTTAATTCTCAGGTTGATTATATGATGAATAAAGATCTTGGTTTTAGCGGAAATCAGGTTATCAGAATTCCGTTTACGTACCCAAATCGAGATAAAAAAGCAAATACATATTACACCACAAAACAAGAAATCAGTAAAATGCCGGGTGTGTTAGACGTTTCTACTTTTGCCGGAACATTCGGAAACAGTACTAATTCAAGTTCTGGTTTTACACACAACGGTGTTTTTGTGCAGCCAAGAAATGTTGAAATGGATTTTGGTTTTCTGGAAATGATGAAAATTAAAATTGTTGAAGGTCGAAATTTATCTCCAAAATTTTCTTCGGATACTATTAATAATTGGCTTATAAATGAAACTCTGGCTAAAAAATTAAACCTTAAACACCCCCTTAATACCATAATAACATCCGGATGGGGAAGTGATGATGGAATTATGAAGTTTCGAGTTGTGGGAGTTGTAAAAGATTTTCACCTTACCGGGCTTCAAAATAAAGTTTCGCCAATGGTTTTTATCAATTTGAGAACTTTAAAATGGAATAACTTTCAGAATGTTTATGTAAAAGTTTCTCCTAATAATTTAACCGAAACTTTAGCCAAACTAAAAACGTATTGGGAGAAAAACATAAATCCGGATTATCCGTTTGATTATGAATTTGTAAATAAAGGATTTGCCAAAACTTATGAGGAACAGGTAAAACAAAAAAACTTGTTTTTTATCCTGAATCTGGTTGTAATTATTATTGCTGTTTTTGGACTTTTTGCTTTGGCTTCTTTTTCGATGGAAAGACGTTTGAAAGAAATCGCCATCAGAAAAACCCTTGGCGCAGAAACCGATGTTTTGCTTAAAGAATTATCAAAACAGTATGTTGTTTTTTGCTTGCTGGGCTTTGCAATCGGAATTGTGCCTGCTTATATTTTACTGCAAAAATGGCTGGAAGATTTTGCTTTCAGAATCGGGATTTCAGTAGTTCCATTTACTATTGCGTTAATTTCTTTATTGGTTTTAACTCTATTAATTGTATCTGCAAAAGCATATCAGGTAACTAAAATAGATATTTTAAAATACTTAAAATACGAATAAGAACTTGTAGACCATTTTTTTAAATACCCGTTAGATTTTATAAATCTAACGGGTATTTTTTAATGTTTTCAGAATTAAATTTCTTTTTATTTCATTACAACATCATCCGCATAAAGTAATTTATCCAGTTGTTTATCTCTGTCATAGACATCCGCAAAAAAGCTTATTTCGCCGGTTTCATCATTTACCCAAGCCGTAAAATATCCAATATAAATTGGAATTTTATTTTTAAGAACACAAGTCGTTTCTTTTTCTCCGCTCATCGCTTTATCTATTTTTTCAACTGGCCAGTCCGGATTATCTTTTAAAATTGCCAATGCCAATGATTTTGCTTCTTTTACATTTATACAGCCGTGGCTAAATGTTCGTTTTTCAAATTCAAACAAACTCTTGGCTGGTGTATCATGCAAATAAATATCGTTAGGATTTGGGAACATGAATTTTACTAATCCCAACGAATTTTTAGGTCCTGGTTTTTGTCTGACACGACCTCCATTCCACTCCATATTATTTTCTTCCAGATAGTTTTTATCGGCAGCTATTTTGAGTTTCAATTCGTTATCGATAATACTTTGCGGAACATTCCAATAAGGACTAAATACAATTTTGTCCATCATTCCGCTAAAAATAACCGTCTCCGTCATTCTGTTTCCCACAAAAACATCTGATACAAGTTCATACTTTCCATTTTTGACATAAAACAATCGAAATGACGGGATATTAACCATTATATATTCATCTGCTCTGGCTAATTTTGTTGGTATCCAGCGGCAGCGCTCCATATTGAGCATAATTTTTCTGATGCGGTTTGCGATTGGCTCATTCATTTGGTCGATATGTTCTTTTGTTAAAGCATAATTTAATTTAAGACCATATCTTTTTTTATAGTTTAATACGCCTGCCATCATTTCTTCATCGTAAACATTTCTTTTCGAATTTTGTTTTAAATCTCCCACAACAAACAAACGTTCTCTAATTTGTCCAACAACTGCGGCGCTATCCATTGGTTTTAATTCTTTGTAAGTTGCACTGTCAATATCAATTTTATTCCACAAATTATTTTTTTCGATACCTCTGTATCTTTTTAATACTTCCTGAAGTTTATAATATTGAGAAAACAAAAGATGATCATCTTCATTAAGACGTTGCGGATCGACAATAAGGGAATCTAATATTCGTGAATAAGAAATATTTTTGGTGGGTAAATACCATCCTATTTTCTTTAATGTTGCAGCATCTTCTCCAGAATAGACATTACTGGCGTAAAACACATACATGCTTGTAAGCAATAATTCTGTATCTGTTTGAGATGGTTTATCAGTGGCATTTTCATTAAATATCTTGTCGATTTCGTCTTTATAAGGCATCTTTTTCTCGATTCCCTGCTCTTTTAGCAAATTAACTTTATCGTATAACAAATGCCCAAATTCACTAACTCTTTTATCATCATACCAAATTGTATTGTAGCCTCTTTTTTTGTAAAGTTCTAAAACATCTTTCTGGTATTTCTTTAATTTAGAATAGCTTACAAAAAAATTATTGATAGAAACACTATCAACAGAAAACCCTGAAAGTGATTTGTTTGGAAGTAAAATATTCTCCGTTAGAGGTAATTTATGGGACAAAAACAGCTTTTCAGTATTGGCAAAAGCAGAAGAAGACACTAAAAAACCTACCACAATAAATAGGAATAAAAAAGTAGAATTTCGCATGGTTTTCTTTTTTAAATTTTAGAAATAGATCTTATTTAAAAAAATAGCAAAAACGCTGTCAGGTACCATAAAAACAAGTTTTCGTCTATCTTTAAAAATAGTAGAAATCAAAAATTCAGGGTATTCAAAGATAAGAAATTAATAATGAAAATTATTTTATGGAAGACCTAAAATTATACGAAAATTCAGATTTATTAACGCTTATAATTCAACTGAAATTAAAATATCTGTCGACTTCTTTTTTTATGACACAAAAACCTGCAAAACAAAAAACAATCCTCATTAGTTTGATTAATCCCAATATCAACAAATCCAATACAAAAAAGTTAAAATCCGAACATAATCTGTTATCTTTGCAGTCTGAAATGAGTTTAAATAAAAACAATTTTTTAGATTAATTTCAATCATTAGAAACACGACAATAAAATGAAATTAGACAGAAAAGAAATTCTTAAAGCTCTGGAAACAATCACCGTAGCTGGAGAAGGAAAAAATATGGTTGAAAGTGGAGCTGTTGCCAATGTACTAACTTTTGGCGATGAAGTTGTAGTTGATCTGGTATTGCACACTCCCGCAATGCACATTAAAAAAAGAGCCGAAGACGATATCAAAAAAACAATTCACGAATTGGTATCTGCAGATGCAAAAGTTAAAGTAAACATTAAAGTTGAAACCAAGGAAAATCCTAATGAAATAAAAGGAAAAGCTATTCCTGGAATTAAAAATATAATTGCCGTTGCTTCTGGTAAAGGCGGCGTTGGAAAATCTACTGTTACAGCAAATTTAGCCGTAACATTAGCAAAAATGGGATTTGCAGTTGGTGTTCTGGATGCAGATATTTACGGGCCTTCTATGCCTATTATGTTTGATGTTGAAAACGAAAAACCGGTTTCGATTACTGTTGATGGAAAATCAAAAATGAAACCTATTGAAAGCTACGAAATCAAAATACTTTCTATCGGATTTTTTACGGCTCCAAGTCAGGCTGTAATCTGGAGAGGACCAATGGCGGCAAAAGCGTTAAACCAAATGATTTTTGATGCAGATTGGGGAGAATTAGATTTTATGTTAATCGATTTACCTCCCGGAACCGGTGATATTCACCTTTCAATCATGCAGTCATTGCCAATTACCGGAGCAGTTGTTGTAAGTACACCGCAAGCCGTGGCTCTTGCCGATGCTAAAAAAGGTGTTGCAATGTTTATGCAGGATAATATTAATGTTCCTGTTTTGGGAATCATAGAAAATATGGCTTACTTTACACCGGAAGAATTACCTGACAATAAATATTATATCTTTGGTCAGGAAGGAGCAAAAAATCTTGCAGAAGATTTAAATGTTCCCTTTTTAGGAGAAGTGCCAATTGTACAATCAATTCGTGAGGCAGGAGATTACGGTCGTCCGGCAGCTTTACAAACAGCATCGCCAATTGAAGCTGTTTTTGAAGAAATCACGCGAAATGTGGTACAGGAAACAGTAAACAGAAATGACAGCTTACCAGCAACCGAAGCTATTAAAATTACAACAATGGCAGGTTGTTCAGCAGTAAAGAAATAAATTAGATAATTTAGATAATTGGACAATGAGATAATGAGATAATTTTGATAATGAGATAATGAATAATTGGATAGTTTTAAGAATTATCTAAATTGACACATTTTCTAATTGACATATTCTCTAATTGACACATTTTCTAATTCTCTAATTGACACATTAATATTATGACAACAGAAGAATTAACAAGCAACGTATTATTGGCTCTTGATGAAATCAGACCTTTTTTAAATTCTGATGGAGGAGACATTACACTAATTTCTATAGACGATGACAAACATGTTAAAGTTCGTCTTGAAGGAGCGTGCATTAGCTGCAGTGTAAACCAAATGACCCTAAAAGCAGGTGTTGAAACCACTATAAAAAAATATGCTCCCCAAATCGAAACTGTGGTAAATATTATGTAACAAAAAGCGTTTTTTTTGGCATTTTGATGATATATGTAATTAACAAGAATTACTTGCCTTTAATGGTTTTGATTTGGGAAAATTAAAAAAACATTCAAAAAAAAGCTCATTTTTGCGATTTTAACAAAAAACTATCTAAAGATTTAAGAGTTTTGATTAAGGTATTGTTACATTTTTAACTTAAATTTGTGACGTAACCCCTTAATCCGATATTTATGAAGAATTTTTACGCTCTGGTTTTATTAATGTTTTTTGTTTCAGCAAGTTATGCGCAACAAAACATAACTACTCTTGTCGTTGACAAAGCTTATTTGAACGAAGCAGAAGAATGGTCGGATTTTACTTATTCAGGTAAAATTGTATTCTCTACAAATTCAAATCAAGAAGAAGGAACTTTAAGAATTGGTAATTACGATTTTTTGTATGATTTCTGCGAAGGAAAAGCTAAATTTGCCAATAAAGCAACGTATAGCTCTGCCGAATTTTCGCATCCAAGAAAAGTTTCTGTTACTACAGACAAACAAGGTGTTGTAAACTCAACTTATGAAGGAACTCTAATTTTTCAGGCTGATAAAGATTATTATTCAGTTATTGCTATTGTTACCTTATTAGAAAAAAATGGTTACATCCTTGGCATTAAAATGCGTCAGAAAGAAGGAAACAAAAAAGAGTACGCATTTAGTACAAAACCAACTAGTTAAAAATACAACAAAGGATTTTTTCACGTTATAAAATCCTAAATCAGAAAAATTCCAACATTAAAAATGGATGTATTAATAAAGATTAAAGATCGAGAAGGAGTTATACACGAGTTACAGGCTCCGACCGATATGGCAATGAATATAATGGAGTTATGCAAGGCATACGAACTTCCTGTTGAAGGAACCTGCGGAGGAATGGCCATGTGTGCTTCTTGCCAGTGTTACGTTCTAAATGATGTTGCATTACCTGAAATGGGAGATGATGAAGAAGCCATGCTTTCGGAAGCGTTTTATGTTAAATCAAATAGCCGTTTAGGTTGTCAGATACCAATTACTGAAGAATTAGAAGGACTGGAATTAGAACTGGCTCCGGAATATTAAATCATAAAAAAAGCGGGAATTAAAGTTCTCGCTTTTTTTATTAAACCCGACAGGTTTTATCCCGAGACTTCGGGACTGTCGGGTTTATTATATGAGATTAAGAATCAAAAAAACCGTAATTACATTACTGCAATTACGGTTTTTTCTTTATAACAATTTTCTTTAATCTCTGGTTTATACCAAACCTGCCGCAATTAAATATTCAGCGATTTGAATCGTGTTTGTTGCAGCCCCTTTTCTTAGGTTATCAGCAACAATCCACATGTTTAATGTGTTTTCCTGGCTTTCGTCACGACGAATTCTACCTACAAAAACATCATTTTTACCTTCAGCATACAAAGGCATTGGATATGTAAATGTGTCCAGATTATCCTGCACCACTACTCCATCTGTATTATGTAAAATTTCGCGTACTTCGTTTACATCAAAATCATTTGTAAACTCAACATTTACAGCCTCGCTATGTCCGCCCACAACTGGTACACGAACTGCGGTTGCGGTAACTCTGATTGTATTGTCTCCAAGAATTTTTTGAGTTTCGCGAACTAATTTCATTTCTTCTTTAGTATATCCGTTGTCTTCAAAACTGTCGCAATGTGGAATCGCGTTTCTGTGAATTGGATATTTGTATGCCATTTCTCCCTGAATTCCTGCGTACTCATTCTCTAATTGTCTTACCGCTTTTACGCCGGTTCCGGTAATCGATTGATAAGTAGAAACAATAATTCTTCTGATGTTGTATTTTTTATGCAAAGGCGCTAATGCCAAAACCATTTGAATAGTCGAGCAGTTTGGGTTTGCAATAATTTTATCTTCTTTTGTTAATGTTGAAGCGTTGATTTCAGGAACGATTAATTTTTTAGTCGGATCCATTCTCCATGCCGATGAGTTATCAATAACTGTTGTCCCGGCAGCTGCAAATTTTGGAGCCCACTCTAATGAAGTATCTCCTCCTGCAGAAAAAACTGCAATATCAGCTTTCATATCAACTGCGGTTTGCATTCCTACAACTTTATATTTAGTTCCTTTATATTCAATTTCTTTTCCTATTGATTTTTCAGATGCAACAGGAATCAATTCTGTAACAGGAAAATTTCTTTCTGCCAACACTTTAAGCATTACTTCGCCAACCATACCAGTGGCACCTACAACCGCTATTCTCATTTTTATGTTTTTAGTATGAATTAAATCTAAATTATACTGCAAAAGTATACAATATAAAAGTCAAAACAAGCTGATTCACAAAAAATAACAAAATGTTACAAAACAAACAATTATAAAAAAACCGTCCCAATTAAGGAACGGTTAAGTTAGACTTAGTGTAGCGGTATATTATTTATTTTTTAACAGATCTCTAATTTGAATAAGAAGTTCTTCCTGTGTTGGTCCGGCTGGTGGCGGTGGCGCAACATCTTTCTTTTTAATATTATTTATTCCTTTAATGATCAGAAATAAAACAAAAGCAACAATTACAAAATTGATTACTGCTGAGATAAACAACCCGTACTTTACTCCTCCAAAAGCCGTCAGCTCTTCGATAGTCGATAAATGTGCTGCGTCTAATGCCGGTTTTAATATCAATGGCGTAATTACATTTTCAATTAATGAGCTTACAATTTTGCCAAAAGCAGCTCCAATAATAACACCGACAGCCAGATCGACTACGTTGCCTTTCATTGCAAATTCCTTAAATTCAGAAAATATTCCCATAATTGTTCGTTTTATATGTAATTAATAAAGACCGAAAATACGTAATTTTCTTTAAAATTTCTGAATTCTATCTAAAAAATACCCTTTTTACGCGTTGCGAAATACTTGTTAAAATTTCATACGGAATTGTTTTCAGTGCATCTGCAATTTCTGTTACTGTTGGGCTTTCGCCGAAAATAATAACCGAATCTCCTTCTTTGCAATCAATTTCACTTACATTAACCATAAGCATATCCATGCAAATGCTGCCTACAATTGATGCTTTTTGGTTTTTAATCATAACATAACCAACCTCATTTCCCCATAATCGCGAAATTCCGTCTGCATAACCAATTGGAATCGTAGCAATCTTAGTTGGTTTCTCTGCCATAAAACGACGTCCGTAACCCACGCTGTCGCCCGCCGGAATGGTTCGAACCTGAGAAATGATTGATTTTAAAGTTCCAACATTTTCCAGATATTTTTGTTCTAACGGATCATTTGAAACTCCGTAAAGTCCAATTCCAAGTCGTACCATATTATATTGAGCAGCCGGAAAATTGCTAATTCCTGAAGTATTTAAAATATGACGAATTGGATTAATATTTAATTCGGAAATTAATTTTGATGATAATTTTTCGAACAGATTAATTTGCGAAATCACAAAATCATAATGATTCATATCGTCACTTGTTGCCAAATGCGATAAAACACTTTGCACTTTAACGGTCGAATTTCCTTTTAAAGTCTGAATCAATTCGTCTAAGGTGTTTTCTTCAAAACCCAAACGATGCATTCCTGTATCGAGTTTTATATGAATCGGAAAATCTTTTAAATTCTTTTCGCGTGCAATTTTCAAAAAAGCATTTAATCCTTTTACACTATAAATTTCAGGTTCTAACTGATATTGAATAATAGACGGAAAACTGGTAGATTCAGGATTTAAAACCATAATTGGCAATTTAATTCCGCCATTTTTAAGCGAGATTCCTTCATCTGCGAAAGCCACGCCCAAATAATCAACTTTATGATGTTCTAATAATTTTGCAATTTCCAAACCACCGTTTCCATATCCGAAAGCCTTAACCATGACCATGATTTTTACATCATTTGCCAGTTTAGATTTAAAAAAATTCAGGTTATGACTAATCGAATCAAGGTTAATTTCGAGAATGGTTTCATGCGTTTTCTCCTCCAATAACGTTACGATTTCTTCAAACTGAAACGTTCTTGCTCCTTTTATCAAAATGGTTTCATTTGAAAATTCTAGGTTTTCAAAATTGGCAATAAATTCAGCTGTATTTTGAAAAGTAATACAATTCGAAAATTTAGCTGCAAAAGATGAAATCGTTGTTCCGATGCCAATAACACGATTTATTTTATTATCCGAAATAAGCTGGGCAACTTTCGAATATAATTCTTCATTTGAAAATCCGCTTTGGAAAATATCTGATAAAATAACCGTTTTAGAAGCATTCTTTTTTTGGCTTTCCAGAAAATCCAGCGCAATTTTTAGCGACTGAAAATCAGAACTGTAACTGTCATCAATAATACTGCAATTGTTGATTCCGTTTTTAACTTCTAAACGCATTTCAACCGGATACAACATCTTCATACGATTTTGAATAGTTCCGCAATCATAATTAAAATAGAGCAAAACCAATAAACAGGAAATAGCATTTTCTATGGATGCAGAATCCTGAAACGGAATTTCTAAATCAAATTTTTCGTTTTTATATTGATATTGAATACGTGTTTTATCGCCTTTATTTTCTTTTGTCAGAATAAAAACATCTGCGGATTTATCTGTAAAACTCCATGAAAAAAGTTTTCGCGGATGAAGCATATATTCTGCCGCAAATTGAGACAAGCACGAATCGACAATTTCATTTTTTTGATAAATAATTACCGGACAATCTTTAAACAAAAGCAGTTTTTCATCAATCTTTTGTACTAAATTCAAAAAGCCTTCATCGTGTGCCGTACCAATATTAGTAAGCACTCCAATTGTGGGTTTAATGATTTTTTCGAGTTTATCCATTTCATTAACCGTCGAAATTCCGGCTTCGAAAATGCCCAAATTGTGTTTCTCATTAATGGCAATAACCGAAAGCGGAACGCCAACTTGTGAGTTATAACTTTTTGGGCTTCTGATAATATTATAATCCGGACTCAATAAAAAATTAAGCCATTCTTTTACAATCGTTTTTCCGTTGCTTCCGGTCAGACCGATGACAGGAAAATGGAAAAGATTTCTATAATAAGCTGCAAAATCCTGTAATGATTTCAGGGTATTTTTTACAAGCAGGAAATTGGCTTTTCCTTCGCAATTTTCAGGAATATACTGCACTGCAAAATTCTGAACGCCTTTTTCTATAAGTTCCGAAATATATAAATGAGCATCATTATTTACGCCTGATAATGCAAAAAATAAAGTTTGCGATCCGTTTTGCAGCGAGCGGCTGTCTATTGAAATATGATCAATAAAAACATCAGCGTCAGAGCCAATCCATTTGGCGTCAAGAACCGGAATTAGGTTTTTTAAATTTATGCTCATTTAGAAATTTTCTTTTGTCAAATTTAAAAAAAGGTTTGCCACGAATTTCACAAATTTTCACTAATTCTTTGCGATTAAAAGTTTGCCACAGATTAATAAAAAGGTTTGCCAAAAATTATTTTTTCACGCAGATTTAAAAAAGATTTAAGCAGATGCGCACAAATTTTACTTATCAAATAAATCGGCTTAGATCTGCAAAATCTGCGTGAAACAAATGATAATCATATTAAAAAGGTTTGCCATGAATTTCACAAATTCTCACTAATTCTTTGCGGCTAAAAAATTTGCCACAGATTAAAAAGATTCGCACAGATTAGAAAATCATTTTAATCCTTTAAATCTGTGGCAAAAAATAAAAAAAATTACTACGAATTTAATTAGTGAAAATTCGTGAGATTCGTGGCAAAAAAAATTATTTCCTTATATTTGTAAAGACCACAAATTACCAAGTTTTGAAAAAAATCCTCCCTGTTTTCTCCTATATACTGCATCCGATTTTTATATCGATGTATGCTACTTTATTCTATTTGTTTTGTAAAGGTGATGTTTTTACAAATCATGAGAAATACTATGTTTTATTTCAAATTCTGATCATTACGATTTTGGTTCCCATATTGTTTTTTTTGCTGTTGCGTTCCACCGGACATGTAAAATCTGTAATGGTTCATGAAACTTCACAGCGAAAAATTCCGCTTATTTTACAATGTTTCCTTTATATTTTATTGGTAAAAAGAAGCATTGTTATTGCACGATATCCAGAGCTTCATTTCTTTTTTCTTGGCGCTTTATTCAGCACAATTCTGGCATTAGTTGCCTCGCTTTTCAAAATAAAGGCAAGTTTGCACATGATGGCAATCAGTGGATTTACAATTTTTGTTATTGGGTTAAATATTCATTTGCAAATGCAAAATCCTTATTGGACCGCTTTGCTTGTTTTGCTTACAGGAATTGTAGCATCGTCAAGATTAGCCATGGAAGCGCACACAAACAAAGAACTCCTTATTGGTTTATCGCTTGGTGTATTTCCGCAAATATTATTCTTGTATTTGTGGTTATAGAATATAAAATATTAACCCTGCATTTAGGGTTCTTACATCAATTTTTTGTCCGGATGTCGTAATTACATTTTTAAACAAAGGATTTAAACCATAATTGAGATAAACATTCCAGGTATTATAACCGGCAGCCAGATAAACACCGTATTGAATTTTATTTATATTGGGATTATTGGTAATCGAATAACTTTCTTCTCCATTATCTAAAACAGATTTATTAGAGAAAACATAACTTATTTTAAATCCTGCATAAATCCTCCAGAACCTGTAACTTTCATAAGTTGAGTTTCTCCATCGAAATTCTATTGGAAGATCGACCAGATATTGTCTGTATCGATTTGATTTAATATCATTATAATCACTTACTTCATAAGCCAATATTCCGTCGGGACCCTTAGAAATGGTCAGATTTTGAAAATAATTTTGATAACTCAATCCTAAACCTGCAGCAATTGCAAGAGTTCTTTTTTCATTAACAGGCATATCGCGCAAAAATCCCGCAGAAAGTCCGGCAGAAAATTTATTTTGTTTCAATCCCTGCGGAATCTGTGTTAGAAGATTATAGGTAATCGAAAAATAAAACTGGTCTTCGCGATACAACGAATCGATTTTTACAATGGGTTCTATTTTAGGTTTTACTTCTTCTTGCGAAAAAACACTAAAAAACGACATTAAAAATAAACAACTAAAAAGGAATCGCATATCGTATTTTGGTTTTGAGGTTTTCAAGTAAACGTTTTTTAGAGTTGATTTATTTCACTTACAAATATAATATAATGCCTGTTCAGGAAATAAAAAGAACGTAATTATTCTATTTTTAACGGCAAATAATTTCTTTCTCTGCACAATTTTCAATAAAACAACAATAGAATCAAAAAAATAAACCGATTTTTCGTTGCTCTTTTATACCTTTGTCCTGCATGAAAAAAAAGCAGCTCATATTAAGTGTCTCCCTGGCGCTGACAGTATTGTTCTCAATATTGTTTCAGTCCATACACAGTTATGAGCATATTGTAAAGCAGCTTTCAGAGAAACAATGTCATCATAATTACAGTGATCCAAGTGGCGAAATAACCCACCAACACCATAATTATGACTTGTGTTATGTTTGTCACTTTGCTTTTGGAAGCTACATTCTTCCCGAAGATTTTTCATTTCAATTTCGCACTTTTCACAAAGAGATTCCTTATTTCTTTGCCTTTTCAGAAAATATTTTTTCGTTTTCAGGAAGCGCTTATTTATTGCGCGGACCTCCTGCTGCTATAGTTTCTTAGATTTCGAAATACTCGAAATAAAACCAGTAATCTTTTAATCTAATTCAAAAAAATTAGTCGATTTCCCCATTCTGAAACTTCAGAATCGGCAGATGTTTCTATTCTTTTTAGTTTTTATTTTAAAAGAAAAAAATCAATTAACTTATAGCATCATTTTCAAATGAAAAAAATCATATTAGCCCTTATTTTAGGGGTTTCGAGCCTGCTTTCGGCTCAAAATTCTGTTTCAGGAACCGTAACAAATCTTGAAAACCAGCCAATGCCAGGCGTTTCTGTTTATGCGCCGGAATTACATAAAGGAACAACAACGGACGAGAACGGAAAATACGAATTTAAAAATCTTCCAAACGGAAGTTTACGACTTGCCTTTGCTTTTGTTGGGTATACCACTCAAAACAAAACTATTGATAAAATATTAAAAGATAACACTTTAGATGTAATACTAACTGAATCTGTTTTTGAAATGGATGAAGTCGTAGTTTCAACTCCATTTAACAAATTGCAGTCGCAAAACGTCATGAAAGTGGAGCATGAAAGCATCAAAACATTACAGCAAAAAGGAACCTCAACTTTAATTGAAGGTTTGGCAACGATTCCCGGAGTTTCTCAAATTTCTACAGGAACTTCTATTGGAAAACCAGTTATTCGTGGTTTAAGCGGAAATCGAGTTTTGGTTTATTCTCAAGGTGTTCGTATCGAAAATCAACAGTTTGGAGACGAACATGGCTTAGGTTTAAACGATGCCGGAATTGAAAGTGTCGAAGTTATTAAAGGTCCGGCATCTTTATTATATGGTTCTGATGCTTTGGGCGGTGTTTTATATTTTAATCCTGAAAAATTTGCCGATGCGAATACTTTTAAGGCTAATTTCAGTCAAAAATATTTTACAAATACACAAGGAAGCAATTCATCTATTGGTTTGAAAACTTCTACGGATAACTGGAAATTTTTGGCTCGCGGAAGCTACAACACACATTCTGATTATAAAATTGCCGATGGCGATCGTGTAACAAATTCACGTTATAACGAAACTGATTTTAAAACCGGAATTGGATACAGCAATTCAAGCTTTTCTAGTGTTTTGAGATATAATTACAATAAATTGGATATTGGGATTCCGGAAGACGGAATTGCAGAACAATCTTCGAGCAAAGACACGCAGTTTCCAAGACAGGGAATTTTTAATCATTTATTGAGTTTAAACAATGTTATCTTTTTTGAAAATTCAAAACTGGATGTTGATTTAGGTTATATCTCAAACGACCGAAGCGAATTTGAAGACAGTAATGAAGCTTCTCTTCATATGAAACTGAATACTTTTAATTATAATGCCAAATATCATTTTCCTAAATTAGGGAAAATTGAAACTATTTTAGGCGTTCAGGGAATGCACCAAACGAATAAAAACTCCGGTGAAGAATATTTGATTCCGGATGCAACAACAAATGATTTTGGAGTTTTTGGAACTGCAAATTACGAATGGAATAACAGCGTTTTACAAGCCGGATTACGTTTTGACAATAGAAACGTAACATCTGAAGCGCACGGAATTGAGGGCGAAGAAGGTTATTTTCTTCCTTTAGACAAATCTTTTGACAGTTTTAATGCTTCTCTTGGATATAAAACAAAGTTGGCTGAACCATTAACGCTTCGATTGAATGTTGCTACCGGATTTAGAGCGCCAAATTTAGCTGAGTTAACTTCAAACGGTGTTCACGAAGGAACAAACCGTTACGAAATTGGAAATGCTGATTTAAAAACAGAGCAAAATGTTCAGACTGATTTGAATTTAGAATATAAAAACTCTCATTTTGAATTCTTTATCAACGGATTTTACAATCACGTAAACAATTATATTTATACTTCGCCAACGGGAGAAACTTTAGAAGATAATGACGTTTTTGCTTACATTCAGGATAATGCAAAATTATACGGTGGTGAAGTTGGTTTGCATTTTCATCCGCATCCTTTAGACTGGTTGCATTTTGAAACAAGTTTTGAAACGGTAACGGGTAAAAAAGACAACAATGATTATTTGCCTTTAATTCCGGCAAACAATTGGAACAATACATTAAGAACTGAATTTAAAATCAAAAATTGGTTCGAAGAAGGATACGCTTCTTTAAACGTTTCTTCGACTTTTAATCAGGACAATGTAAGTGGTTTCGAAACAGCTTCAAAAGGATATACTTTGGTGAATTTAGGTTTTGGAGGAACGGTAAAACTAGGAAAAACCGCTTTTGATGTAAACCTGAACGGAAACAATTTATTCGATAAAAAGTATATCGCGCATCTTTCGAGATTAAAAACAGACGGTGTTCCTAATATTGGACGAAATATTGTTTTGGGAGTAAACTTCAACATATAATTTTTTTACCATATAAGTGATATAAGTTCATTTTAGTAAATCTGCTCACATTTACTTATATAACTTATATGGTTTAAATTCATTTTTACACAAAAAGTGCTATTTTTGCTACAACCGACAAACTAAAAACTATGAAAAAAACAATTCTTATAATGGCTATTACAACTGCAGGGATTTCGTTTGGGCAAAATATTAAATATCCCGAAACTAAAAAAGGGGAAACTGTTGATGTTTATTTTGACACCAAAGTAAGCGATCCGTATCGTTGGCTTGAAGACGACAAATCTGCTGAAACCGGCGCTTGGGTAAAAGCCGAAAATGAAGTTACTTATGGTTATTTAGATAAAATTCCGTTTCGTGAAGAATTAAAAAAACGAATGGAAAAACTATGGAATTATGAAAAAATAGGTGCTCCGTACATTGAGGGAAAATTTACTTATTTTTCTAAAAACAACGGACTTCAAAATCAATCGGTTATTTATAGAAAAGACGAAAAAGGGAAAGAAGAAGTTTTTCTTGATCCGAATACATTTTCTAAAGACGGAACTACATCGCTTGGCGGTTTAGATTTTTCTAAAGACGGAAACAAAGCCGCTTATTCTATATCTGAAGGCGGAAGTGACTGGCGAAAAGTGATTATTGTTGATGCTTTGTCAAAAAAAATTGTAGAAGATACTTTGGTAGATGTAAAATTTAGCGGCGTTTCCTGGTTAGGAAATGAAGGTTTTTACTACTCTAGTTATGACAAACCAAAAGGAAGCGAATTATCTGCTAAAACTGATCAGCATAAACTATATTTCCACAAACTTGGAACTTCTCAAAAAGAAGATCAAGTTATTTTTGGAGCAGATCAAAAACGCCGATATGTTGGAGGTTACGTTACAGAAGACAATCATTATTTAGTGATTACCGCAGCTAATTCTACCTATGGAAATGAATTGTATATTAAAGATTTAACGGTTGCAAACAGCCCTATTATTACTATCATAGACAATTTTAATAATGCCAGTACGATTATTGAAAACGAAGGTACTAAGTTGTTTATAGAAACCGATTTAAATGCGCCTAACGGTCGTGTTGTTTCTGTTGATTTTAGCAATCCGAAACCGGAAAACTGGAAAGATTTTATTGCTGAAGCCAAAGATATTTTATCTCCTTCAACCGGAGGCGGATATTTCTTTGCCAACTATATTAAAGATGCTGTTTCGTTTGTACAGCAATATGATTATAACGGAAAATTGGTTCGTGAAATCAAACTTCCGGCAATAGGAACTGCCGGTGGGTTTGGAGGAAAAAAACACGATAAAATATTATATTATACGTTTACAAATTATACAACTCCGGGAACTATTTTTTCTCTTGAGCCAAAATCCGGTAAATCTGAAACTTATCAAAAACCAAAGGTAGATTTCAAAAGTGACGATTATGAATCGAAACAGGTTTTCTACACTTCAAAAGACGGAACAAAAATCCCGATGATAATTACTTATAAAAAAGGAACAAAACTAAACGGTAAAAACCCAACTATCCTTTATGGCTATGGCGGTTTCAATATTAGTTTAACTCCGGCTTTTAGTATTTCGAATGCCATTTGGATGGAAAACGGAGGTGTTTATGCCGTTGCCAATTTAAGAGGTGGCGGTGAATATGGTAAAAAATGGCACGATGCAGGAACGAAACTGCATAAACAAAATGTATTTGATGATTTTATCGCTGCCGCTGAATATTTAATCGCTCAAAAATATACTTCATCTGATTTTCTGGCAATTCGCGGAGGTTCAAACGGAGGTTTATTAGTGGGCGCTACAATGACACAACGTCCTGATTTAATGAAAGTAGCTTTGCCAGCCGTTGGCGTTATGGATATGTTGCGTTACCATACTTTTACTGCCGGTGCAGGTTGGGCTTACGATTACGGAACTGCACAGGATAATAAAGAAATGTTTGAATATTTAAAAGGATATTCTCCGGTTCAAAATGTAAAAAGCGGTGTTCAATATCCTGCAACTATGGTAACTACGGGAGATCATGATGATCGTGTGGTTCCTGCTCATAGTTTTAAATTTGCTGCCGAATTACAGGAAAAACAAACAGGAAATAATCCGGTTTTGATTCGTATTGATGTAAAAGCGGGTCACGGAGCAGGAAAATCTGTTGCTGCAACGATTCAGGAAAATGTAGATATTCAGGCGTTCACGCTTTACAATATGGGATTTACTGCTTTACCTAAAAAGTAAACTTTAGTCTGTTTTTTTAATAGCCACGCATTCACGAATTATTTTTGTGAGTTCGTGGTTATTTTTTTTGCCACAGATTTAATAGTTAAAATGATTTTTGATAATCTGTGTGTGTATTCGCCACGAATTTCACGAATTAGCACGAATTGTTTTTTTTAACTGACTTAATTTTTTCACGCAGATTTTGCAGATTAAGCAGATTTTTTCCACACAGAATCTGCTTAATCTGCAAAATCTGCGTGAAAAAAAAATTCGTGAATTCGTGGCGAATTTTTTTAACAACAAAATAATTCGAGAAAATTAGTGCAATTCGTGGCAAACCTTTTTTAAATTTGAAATAACTAAAAAACCAGAAAAATGAAAATTGTAAAATGGGGAATTATTGGCTGCGGAAATGTAACTGAGGTTAAGAGCGGACCTGCTTTTCAAAAAGCACCAAACTCTGCATTAGTTGCCGTAATGAGACGAGATGCTGCACTTGCAGAGGATTACGCCAAACGCCATAATGTACCTAAATGGTATTCGAATGCTATTGATTTAATTAATGATCCTGAAGTTGATGCGGTTTATATTGCTACGCCTCCTTCCTCTCATAAAGAATATACTATTTTGTGTGCCAAAGCAGGAAAACCGGTTTATGTAGAAAAACCAATGGCTTTGACTTTTGAAGAATGCAACGAAATGATCAGCGCTTGCAAAGAATATAATGTACCATTATTTGTTGCGTATTATAGAAGAAGTTTACCAAGATTTTTAAAAATAAAAGAAATAATCGATCAAAATAAATTAGGTAAAATAAGACATGTAAATTGTGTTTTATATCATCCATTTGAAGCACGTTACGACGACGATATTAATTTACCATGGACAGTTTTACCGCATATTTCCGGTGGTGGAATATTTGTTGATTTGGCTTGTCATACTTTAGACTTCCTTGATTTTGTATTTGGGCCAATAAAATCCGTTCGAGGGCATGCAACTTCACAGCTTCTTGCTTATCCTGCAGAAGATTCAGTTTCAATGTCGTTTTTATTCGAAAATGGAATTCATGGTACAGGCTTATGGAATTTCGCCAGCTTTGAACGTTATGATAATACTGAAATTGTAGGCGATAAAGGAAAAATCTCTTTCTCTACTTTTGGAAATGATCCTATACATATTCAATATACAAATGGTGAAAAAGAAAGTATTACAATCGAAAATTCGCTTCATATTCAGCAGCCATTTATAGAAACCGTTGTTGCAGAGCTTTTAGGCAATGAAGGTTTTTCTCCATCAAAAGGAAATTCTGCTGCGAGAACAACCTGGGTTATTGACGAAGTTTTGAAGGAGTTTAGGGCTTCGAAGTTATAATTGAATATCACATTTCTTTACGCATAGTAAACCCAACAGGTTTTAAAAACCTGTCGGGTTTCGCGAATCATACAAAATCAAATGATTATTTGTTATTTGCATCGTTTAGATGGATTAAAATCCATCCCTACAAAATAAATCGTGCCGATAGCTCTCTAGTTAGAGTTCCGGAGGAACGGATTATTTTGTAGTAACGGATTTTAATCCGTTGAAATAATGTTAATATAATGGAGTATTACACAATCTTGTCATTTGACCAAAGGGAGAAATCACAAAACAAAAAAAAGAGGATATTCTAACGAATATCCTCTTTTTTTAAAACTATAAATTCTTTAGAATTATAGGCTGTATTTAAGACCAAAAGTCAATCCTAAACCAGAAATTCCAACGTAAGAACTAATATCATCAGTTGCTCTTGTATTATCAAAACCAGCTGCGTTAGTTACTTTACTATTTGAAGTAGTATTAATTTGATCTACGTATTTAGTATGACTTGCAGAATATGATGCATCTGGACGGAAAGCTGTAGGTGTGTTTAATTTATCTACACCATTTTCAGTATATACTTCTGTTTCTTTTGTTTTTCCGTGTACAGTAAAATTACGATACTCTAATTCAGCAAAAAGAGAAATATGTGTTCCTAATTTATAAGATGTACCTAAAGCTGCAGTAAATCCAACTGTTGGGTTTGGTTTAATAACGTCTTTTGAGTAAGTCTCTGTTTTTCCTGCTGGATTTGTATATGTTCTATTAGTTTCAATTTCTAATGTTCCATGAACCGGAACGATAATTCCAACTTTAGTATAAGGCTCAAAACCGTGAGTTTCTCCTAAAAACAAAACGATTGCAGGAGCGATATCATAAGCTTCAAGTTTTCCTACTGCTTTACCAGTTGCAAAAGTTGGTCCGGCTGCTACTAATCTATTTGTTGTTTCAACCATAGTTTTATTTGCGCTGTTAAAATAATTAAATCCCAACTCAACACCTAAACGTGGTGTAAAACGATATCCAGCAGTTAAACCTGAACGGAATCCTTGTCCAAAAGAACCGTGATTAGTTTCTCTAGAAATTAAAGTAGTTCCATCTGCAGCATAAACATCCGTATTTGGTAATGCTCCCGATACAGTTGGAAATTCAGCAGCAGCAGTTTGGATGAAATATGACCCCCCTAATTTAAAATACCAGCTTTCTTGTTTTTCTGTTTTTTCAGTTTGCGCCATTGTAACCAAAGAGCAAACTAATAATCCTAATAAAAATAGGTTCTTTTTCATAATTCTGATTTTAATTGTTTTAATACAAACTTAGATCATTTTAACATATTGTTCTAGTTTGCTTTGTTAGATATTGTACGAAAACGTTGTAATTTTGAGCAATATTACTAAAAAAGTATTATGCATGCATATTTTTAACTTAAAAAAAATGCATTCTTTTAAATTTTAACTGTTAAAATTTAGTTCAGCTTAAAATTAACCTGCATTTTTTCTAATTCCTGTAATAACTCAGTTGAAATTTTGACTTTTAACCTTCTGCTTGGCATCGTTAATTTGGTTACCACCTTTATTTCTTCAATCTCTTTGACTTCCTGCATTTTAGTTTCACCAAGAGCAGCTTCGTTATCGTCATTTTCCTCTTCATCAACAAAAACAGCATCTTCAGTTTCTTCAAACTCATTGGTCGTTTCAACCTCAACCAAACGTTTTATTTTTTCTAATTCCATGATTTCAAAAGTCACAGAATTATCTCCTCTATTATCATTAAATAAATGACTTAATTTATGAATAAACTCTGCTTGGAGATCTTTAATGTTTAATAAAACGATTAACTTTTTTGCAAAGGTTTCTAAAACGTCCTGCAATTGTTTTACCTCAACAAACTGCATTCTTGGATCTGATTTTTTACCTGTATCATGATTTACCCAACCGTCTTTTATAAGGATTTTAAGGAAGGCAAAATTGTTCTGAATCAGGAAATGGCGGAACTTTAAGTATTCTTCTCCAAAAATTTTAAATTCGAAACTTTCATCATATCCTTCTAAATTAAATACTGCCCAGCCTTTTCCGTTTTTGGCAACACGATGCTGTACATTATTAATAATTCCGGCAAAAGTCAGGTTTTTACCCACATATTCATTCATGCTTTTTAGCGCTTCCAATCGTGCATTGCAGAAGTATTTCATCTCAAACCTAAAATCGTCAAGCGGATGTCCGGAAAGATAAATTCCAACTACTTCCTTCTCTTTGGCAAGCTTTTCCATTGTACTCCAGTCTTCGCACGGAGGCACAATCGGCTCAGCAATTTGCACTTCGCTGGTTTCTCCAAACAAACTTACCTGCGATGAATTTTCATTTTCCTGAAACTTCGATCCGTAACGCATTGCTTTTTCATAAAACGTAATTCCGTCGCCATCATCATGAAAATATTGTGCTCTTGTAGTTCCTTCAAATGAATCAAACCCTCCCGCCAGCGCCAGGTTTTCGATTGCTTTTTTATTAGCTGCACGCAAATCAATACGTTTCGCCAAATCAAAAATTGATTTATATCTTCCGTCTTTTCTGCATTCTACAATTGTATTTACAGCTCCGGAACCTACACCTTTAATAGCGCCCATTCCAAAACGAACAGCATAATTATCGTTTACCGTAAATTTATAGTACGACTCATTCACATCCGGTCCTAAAACTTCAAGCCCCATACGCTTACATTCTTCCATGAAAAATGATACTTGTTTAATATCATTCATATTATTCGAAAGAACCGCTGCCATATATTCTGCAGGATAATGTGCTTTTAAATAAGCCGTTTGGTACGCAATCCAGGCATAACAAGTCGAGTGCGATTTGTTGAAGGCGTAACTTGCAAATGCTTCCCAGTCTTTCCAGATTTTCTCCAGAATTTTGGCATCATGACCTTTTTTTGCGGCTTGTTCCACAAATTTAGGTTTCATTTTATCCAGAACGTCTTTTTGTTTTTTACCCATCGCTTTACGCAAAACGTCAGCCTCACCTTTTGTAAAGTCAGCCAGCGATTGCGACAAAAGCATCACCTGCTCCTGATAAACTGTAATTCCGTAAGTCTCTCCTAAATATTCTTCACAGGCATCTAAATCGTATTTGATTTCTTCTTCGCCGTTTTTTCTTCGAACAAAAGAAGGGATATATTCTAAAGGTCCCGGACGATAAAGGGCGTTCATGGCAATTAAATCTCCAAAAACCGTTGGTTTCAGATCTTTCATGTATTTCTGCATTCCCGGTGACTCGTATTGGAAGATTCCAACCGTTTCTCCTCTTTGGAAAAGTGCATACGTTTCAATATCATCAATCGGGAAAGTATCAGGATCTAAGTCAATATTTGTTCTGTATTTTACCAGTTTTACAGTATCTTTTATCAGCGTAAGGGTCTTTAGACCCAAGAAGTCCATTTTTAGCAATCCTGCACTTTCTGCAACCGAGTTATCAAACTGGGTTACATATAAATCAGAATCTTTTGCTGTGGTAACAGGAACGAAATTCGTAATATCCGATGGCGTAATAATTACACCGCAGGCGTGAATTCCGGTATTTCGCATCGATCCTTCAAGGATTTTTGCCTGTTGAATGGTTTCTCCCGCCAAATCATCTTCATTGGCAATGGCGATTAATTCTTTTACATTATCAAATTCATCAGAACGAAGTGCTTTTTTAACCTCATCTTCGTTTTCAGAAATAAAACGCGCTAAATTCCATTTTGACGGCATCATTGCCGGAATCAGTTTTGCAATTCTATCGGCTTCAAACAACGGTAAATCCAATACACGCGCTGTATCACGAATCGCGGATTTGGTTGCCATTTTACCATATGTAATAATTTGCGCAACCTGATTTTTTCCGTATTTATTAATTACATAATCCATAACACGACCACGACCTTCATCATCAAAATCAATATCAATATCGGGCATGGATACACGATCCGGATTCAGGAAACGCTCAAAAAGCAAATCGTACTTAATCGGGTCAATATTGGTAATTCCTAAACAATATGCAACGGCAGATCCGGCAGCAGATCCACGACCCGGACCAACCGAAACGTCCATATTTCTGGCTTCGGCGATGAAATCCTGAACGATCAAAAAGTAACCCGGATATCCTGAATTGGAAATTGTCAATAACTCAAAATCCAAACGTTCCTGAATAGACTCTGTAATTTCGCCATATCTCTTTTTTGCACCTACCATTGTCAGGTGACGTAAATATTTATTTTCACCCCGAACTCCGCCATCAGCTTCGTCTTCCGGAACTATAAATTCCTCCGGAATATCAAATTTAGGAAGCAATACATCACGATAAAGTGAGTAAATCTCAACTTTATCGACAATTTCCTGAATATTGATAATCGCATCCGGCAAATCGGCGAAGAGTTTTTTCATCTCTTCCGATGATTTATAATAGTATTCCTGATTGGGTAATCCGTAACGATATCCTCGGCCACGACCTATTGGCGTTGCTTGTTTTTCACCATCTTTTACACACAATAAAATATCGTGCGCATTGGCATCTTCTTTATTTAAATAATAGGTATTATTGGTCGCAATTAATTTAACATTGTGTTTTTGAGAAAACTCAATCAGGGTTTTGTTTACGCGATTTTCATCTTCCTGATTGTGGCGCATGACTTCCAAATAAAAGTCATCGCCAAATTGTTCTTTCCACCAAATCAAAGCTTCTTCGGCTTGGTTTTCACCAACGTTCAGAATTTTACTCTGGATTTCTCCGTATAAATTTCCGGACAAAACCATGATATCTTCTTTGTATTTTTCAACAATTGCACGGTCAATTCTCGGCACATAATAAAATCCATCTGTAAAAGCAATCGACGACATTTTTGCCAGATTGTGATACCCATTCTTGTTTTTGGCTAATAACACAACCTGATTTCCGTTGTCTTTTTTAGTTTTATCCAGGTGATTGTCACAAACATTAAATTCGCAGCCCACAATTGGCTTCATTTCGGTTTCTGTTGGTTCTTCACCAGCTTCAACCAAAGCTTTATTTTTTGCAGATGCTGCTTTATTGTGGTTCATAACGGCGCTCACAAAGTGAAAAGCGCCCATCATGTTTCCGGTATCTGTCATTGCTACGGCCGGCATTCCGTTTTTGGCTGTAGCCGCAACAATATTTGCAATACCTATAGTCGATTGAAGAACTGAAAATTGTGTATGATTGTGTAAATGTGCATATTTTGCGGCTTTAAAATCTGCTCTGTCAGAATGTGAAACTGTATTTTCCTGACCAACCGATTCTAAAGCTTTTAGCTGCTCTCTAATTTTATCAGAAGCGGCTTTTAAATTGATGTGTTTTAGACCAATTAATGGAAATTCCTGTGGATTTCTTTCCTGAAATTCTTTAAAGTAATCCTTAGGAACGTCGAGTTCTTCTTTGGTAAAAATTTCTCTCCTGATTAACTCTAAAAAACAACGCGTCGTTGCCTCAACGTCGGCAGTTGCGTTGTGGGCTTCTGCAAAAGGTTTATCAAAAAGATAACTGTGTAATTCTGTTAATGTTGGAAGTTTGAATTTTCCTCCACGACCTCCGGGAAGTTGTAATAATGAAGCAGTAACTTCTGTACAAGTATCCAAAACCGGCATTGAACTCATTGGAGAATCAACGCCCATTCTATGGAATTCGGCACCCATAATATTAACGTCGAAACCTAAATTCTGACCTACAATAAATTTGGTTTTACTTAAAGCAATATTGAATTTCTCCAAAACTTCAGCCAGCGTGATTCCATCGGCTTCAGCCAATTCAGTCGAAATTCCGTGAATACGTTCTGCATCATACGGAATATTAAATCCGTCAGGTTTAACCAAATAATCCTGATGTTCGATCAGTTGCCCCATTTCGTCATGAAGCTGCCAGGCGATCTGAATACAGCGAGGCCAGTTATCAGAATCGGTAATTGGAGCATCCCAGCGTTTTGGTAATCCGGTTGTTTCGGTATCGAATATTAAATACATAGAGTTAAATAGCAAAATTAAATTCCAAATTCCAAGTGTTACACCTCATAAATACTTGATTGTATGGGGTATAAAAAATCTCAATATATATATTGGAAGAAGTTCAAATTTACGCTTTTTTTAGAGAAATAACGAAGCGAAAGTTGTTAACAAAAGCATTAATTAAAACTCTATGAATGCAGATCGCAAAAAAAATAACCACATAGAAACATAGATTTTAGTTTGATAAAAAGAGAGGCTTAAAAAAATCAAGATTTTCACACCTAGTCCCGAAGCTTAGGGATGTTTTAAATAAGTGAAACGCCTTTTTTTAAGTAATAAATCTATGTTTCTATGTGTTGAAAATAATTCCAACCAACATATTTTGATCCTAAAACTTCGATTATTCATTTTGGATACTCATTGCACCAAAATGAGCACTTTTAAACTTGACTCTATCCTGAACTTTGCCTTATCAATTTAAAACAACTATTATGAAAACTATTTTTATTACAGGTGCTTCTTCAGGATTGGGAAAAGCTACAGCAAAATTATTTCAACAAAAAGGATGGAATGTTATCGCAACAATGAGAAATCCTGAAAAGGAAACTGAACTTTCTAACTTAAACAATGTAACCCTATTACCATTAGACGTTACAAATTATGACCAAATACAAAGCACGGTTCAAAAAGCACTTGAATTAAGCGATATTGATGTCGTTTTTAACAATGCCGGTTATGGTTTGATTGGCCCTTTGGAAAGCTTTAATGATGATCAAATCACGAAACAGCTTAACACTAATTTATTGGGAGTAATTCGTGTTACGAATGCTTTTATTCCGTATTTCAGAGAAAGAAAAAGTGGATTGTTCATTTCAACTACTTCTATTGGCGGCTTGATTGCTTTTCCGTTAGGATCTGTGTATCACGCAACAAAATGGGGTTTGGAAGGTTGGAGTGAAAGCATGGCGTATGAGTTAAATACGTTTGGAATCAATATTAAAACGGTTTCTCCGGGCGGTATCAAAACAGAATTCATGCACGGCTCACTTGATTCAGGAACTAAACCTGAATATGAAGCAATGACAAAAAGCTTGTTTGCAAGTGCTGATGCTATGTTTGAAATGGCCTCAACTCCTGAACAAATTGCAGATGTAGTTTATGAAGCTGCAACAGACGGGAAAACCAAACTTAGATATGTTGCCGGAGAAGATGCAAAAGCACTTTACAAACAAAGACTGGAACAAGGAGACGAAGTTTTTCGCGTTGCATTTGGCAAACAATTTTTGGGAGCATAATTAATACTGATACCGTTCAGATTTGATAATCTGAACGGTATTCGTTTTTGAAATTTTTATACATTTATATTATGGAAAAGAAAAACAATAATCCGACAAGAATTTCCTCTATTTCTCAATTTCATAGTTTATTTGAGCTGCCAAAACCGCTTCATCCTATGATAACTTTGGTTGATAATACCAAATTGGTTATCAATGCTGATTTAACTAATAACCATTTCCTGCTCGATTTCTACAAGATATCTTATAAATATTCTACTAACGGAAAAATGGGCTACGGTCAGGGTTATTATGATTTTAATGAAGGCGGATTAATGTTTACTTCTCCCAATCAATTGATTTTTACCGATAATCAGGAAGGAGTTGAATATTTTGGCTATACGCTGCTTTTTCATCCTGACTTTATTAGAAATTATCCGTTAGGGAAAACCATCAAAAAATACGGTTTCTTCTCTTACGATACCAATGAAGCTCTGCATCTTTCTGATCGCGAAAAAACAACTATTACAGGATTATTAACAAGTATTGATAATGAGCTTCATACCGCAATAGACGAAATGAGCCAGGATGTAATTGTTTCTTATATCGATGTTTTGCTTAATTACAGTAATCGTTTTTACAAACGCCAATTCATTACAAGAAAAACAATCAGCCACGATTTATTACTCAAGGTCGAAGAAACACTTGACAATTATCTAAACAATGCCGAAACGCTAAAAAGAGGATTACCAACAGTAGATTTTCTTGCTTCGCAAATTAACGTTTCAACTCATTACCTGAGCGACATGCTCAGAAATTTAACCGGACAAAATGCTCAACAGCATATTCACTCTAAACTAATCGAAAAATCAAAAGATTTTCTTATTAGCACCAATCTTTCGGTAGCAGAAATAGCGTATCAATTGGGTTTTGAATATCCTCAGTCGTTTAGCAAACTATTCAAAAAGAAAACCAATTTAACTCCTTTAGAGTTTAAAAATTCACTCAATTAGTCTTTGAAATTAACCTCATCAGCTAATCTGTTTTTACATTAAAAATCATAAAATTTCATAAAAATATACTTCTTGGATGTCGTAGTATTTCAGTGAATTTTAAAATTTAAAAAATCCTTCTAAATTGGCTTTTAAAGCTATCAAAATTCGTAAAAGCAGAGATTCAAAAACCAAATCAAAACTGACAATTATTACTATTTTTATTTAATTTGTTACATTTTTCTAATCAAAATACTATATTTTATAGTGATTTTGAGATAGTTTTGCAAACTATTAAAATAAAAATTAACAAAAAATAATTGAAGCAAAAAAATAAAGATAAAATCAATTTTCTTCTCATTTTTGGATAAAATTTGAATGTATAAATGCCAATCGCAATTTGTATTTTAGTTTGGGTATCGTATATAATGAAATATTGAAATTGACCACTTTGTATCTTTTTTTACTTTTGTTTTGCTATTATCAGTAATTGCTGTGATTATAGAAATTACAATTAAAAAAAATAAAAAATGAGTAAGACATTATTTGACAAAGTATGGGATTCACATGTAGTGCGTAAAATTGAAGATGGACCAGATGTGTTTTTTATTGACCGCCATTTCATTCATGAAGTTACGAGTCCTGTTGCTTTTCTAGGATTAAAAGCAAGAAACGTTACCGTTTTATACCCGGAACGTACTTTTGCAACTGCAGATCACAATACACCAACCATAAACCAACATTTACCAGTTGAAGATGCTTTATCTGCCAATCAGCTTAAAGCGCTTGAAGATAACGCTGCCGAATACGGAATTTCGCACTGGGGATTAGGTCACATTAAAAATGGAATTGTACACGTAGTTGGTCCTGAAAACGGAATTACTTTGCCAGGTGCCACTATTGTTTGTGGAGATTCTCACACGTCTACTCACGGTGCTTTTGGAGCTATTGCTTTTGGTATCGGAACTTCTGAGGTTGAAATGGTGCTTTCTACACAATGTATTATGCAGCCAAAACCAAAGAAAATGCGTATTAACGTAAACGGTCAATTAAGCAAAGGTGTTGGTCCAAAAGACGTTGCTCTTTATATTATTGCTCAATTGACTACTTCTGGAGGAACAGGTTATTTTGTTGAATACGCCGGAGATGTTTTCGAAAATATGACTATGGAAGGTCGTATGACTGTTTGTAACCTAAGTATCGAAATGGGTGCTCGTGGCGGAATGATCGCTCCTGACCAGACTACTTTTGATTTCCTTGAAGGAAGATTATTTGCTCCAAAAGGAGAAGCATGGACAAAAGCAGTTGAATACTGGAAAACTTTAAAAACTGATGCTGATGCTGTTTTTGATGCTGAATTAAACATCAAAGCTTCAGATATTGAACCAATGATTACTTATGGTACAAACCCGGGAATGGGAATTGGTATCACAAAACATATTCCGAATGCCAACCAAGTTGAAGGTGGTGAGGAAACGTATAAAAAATCGCTTGCTTACATGGGCTTCCACGAAGATGATGTCATGATTGGAAAACCAATTGATTATGTTTTCTTGGGAAGTTGTACAAACGGACGTATTGAAGATTTTAGGGCTTTCGCCGAAATTGTAAAAGGAAGAAAAAAAGCAGATAATGTTACCGCTTGGTTAGTTCCGGGTTCTCACGTTGTTGAAGCTCAGATTAAAGAAGAAGGTATTTTAGATATTCTAACAGAAGCTGGTTTTGTATTACGTCAGCCGGGTTGTTCAGCATGTTTAGCAATGAATGATGATAAAGTTCCTGCCGGAAAATATGCGGTAAGTACTTCAAACCGAAACTTTGAAGGTCGCCAAGGTCCTGGTTCAAGAACATTATTAGCAAGCCCAATTATGGCTGCTGCTGCTGCTGTAACAGGAAAACTAACAGATCCGAGGGAGTTATTTTAGATTGAAGAGTTTATATTTTAGATTTTCACTTTGCGAATAGCTTATGACACTTTAAAATACAAACCTTCATAAAATTCTTTTACATTATTAATACAAAATTTTAGCGTTTAGAAATTCATCTCAGCGAGAAAAATCTAAAATCTAAAATCCAAAAATCTAAAATTAAAATGGCATACGATAAATTTAATATACTTACCAGCAGTGCAGTGCCGCTGCCAATTGAGAACGTAGATACAGATCAAATTATTCCGGCTCGTTTCCTGAAAGCTACAAAACGTGAAGGTTTTGGAGACAATCTTTTTAGAGACTGGAGATATAACGGAGATGATTCTCCAAAAGCTGATTTCGTTTTGAACGATTCAACTTATAGCGGAAAAATTCTTGTTGGAGGAAAAAACTTTGGTTCAGGATCTTCAAGAGAGCACGCTGCGTGGGCAGTTTACGATTATGGCTTTAGAGCTGTAGTTTCTAGTTTCTTTGCAGATATCTTTAAAGGAAACTGTTTAAATATTGGTGTTTTACCAGTTCAGGTAAGCCCTGAATTTGCTGATATTATTTTTAAAGCAATTGAAGCTGATCCTAATACGCAATTAGAAATTAACTTGCCAAACCAAACGATTACTTTGTTGGCAACTGGTCAACAGGAATCTTTTGCTATTAACGGATACAAAAAGAACAATATGATTAATGGCTTTGATGACATTGATTATCTACAAAATATTAAAGAAGATATTGTGACTTTTGCCGATAAACTTCCTTACTAAGAAAAATCTTGTTCAATCTATTAGACCCGACAGGTTTTTGAAACGTGTCGGGTTTTTCTAAATTTAATCAAGGCAGACATAGAACGGGGATAAAACAGATTTGCTATCGCAAAAACACGGATTAACGCGGATTTTCATTTTACTGAATACTAAAAAGAATCCGTTTTTATCAGCGTCTTCGCAAAGCGAATCCGTAAAATCAGCGTCAAAATTAAAATATGGATCAATAATATCCAACCCATTAGAAATTAGAATATCAATATGGAAAAAAGAAAAATTGAAATAATGGACACGACGCTCCGTGATGGTGAACAAACCTCGGGAGTATCATTTTCTGCTGCAGAAAAACTAACCATTGCGCAATTATTGTTGGAGGAATTAAATATTGATAGAATTGAAATCGCTTCGGCTCGTGTGAGTGAAGGCGAATTTCAAGCCGTAAAAGGCATTACATCCTGGGCAGAAGAGCGAGGATATATTAACAGAATCGAGGTTCTTTCGTTTGTAGACGGTGGCGTTTCCATCGAATGGATGAAAAAAGCCGGAGCAAAAGTGCAGAATTTGTTGACCAAAGGCTCAATGAATCACTTAACACATCAATTAAAAAAAACTCCTGAACAACACTTTTCTGAAATCGCACAAATCATCGCTTTAGCGAAAGAAAATAATATTGAAACCAATGTTTACTTAGAAGATTGGAGCAACGGAATGCGAAATTCTCCTGAATATGTTTTTCAGTTTTTAGATTTCCTTTCAATGCAACCAGTTAAAAGAATTTTATTACCGGATACTTTAGGGGTTTTAATTCCATCATTGACTTTCGAATTTCTTTCAAAAATCAGAGCAAAATATCCTCAAATTCATTTTGATTTTCATGCACATAACGATTACGATTTAAGTGTTGCCAATGTTATGGAAGCTATAAAAGCAGGCATAAACGGACTTCACGTTACCGTAAACGGAATGGGAGAACGCGCAGGAAATGCTCCCCTTGAAAGCACTGTAGCGGTGATAAATGATTATTTGCCGGAAGTTAGCATCAACATAAAAGAAACTTCTTTATACACGGTAAGTAAATTAGTAGAAACTTTTACCGGATACAGAATTCCCGCAAACAAACCTATTGTTGGCGATAATGTTTTTACTCAAACTGCCGGAATCCACGCCGACGGTGACAACAAAAACAATTTATATTTTAATGATTTGCTTCCGGAGCGCTTTGGGAGAAAACGAAAATATGCTTTAGGAAAAACGTCGGGAAAAGCCAATATCGAAAAAAATCTTCAGGAATTAGGTTTAAAATTGAATCAGGAAGATTTGAAATTGGTTACTCAAAGAATTATTGAACTTGGCGACAAAAAAGAAACTGTTACTAAAGAAGATCTTCCATACATTATTTCCGATGTTTTGGACAGTCATACTTATCAGGATAAAATTACAATTGAATCCTATATATTAATTCATTCCAAAGGAACACGTCCATCAACAACATTAAGTTTAAACCTTGACGGAGAAATCATTGAAGAACATGCTCAAGGCGATGGACAATTTGACGCTTTCATGAATGCACTTACCAAGATCTACAAAAGCAAAAAAATGACTTTGCCAAAGTTGACAGATTACGCTGTTCGAATTCCGCCAGGAAGTAGTTCAGATGCTTTATGCGAAACTATTATCACTTGGGTAAATGATAGCGGAAAAGAATTTAAAACAAGAGGATTGGACTCTGATCAAACAGTTGCCGCGATTATCGCAACTCAAAAAATGCTTAATGTAATTACGTAAGACTCTAAGTTGCTGAGATTCTAAGGTTCTGAGATAAAAAACTTAGAATCTAAGCAACTTCAAAACCTTAGAACACAAAAACCTAAAAACAATTATAAATTAAAATTCTGACCAGCTAAGAAAAAAACTTAGAATCTTAGAAACTCAGAATCTTAGAAACTTTAAAAAATGAAATTAAACATAGCCCTTTTAGCAGGAGACGGAATTGGTCCTGAGGTAATTAATGAAGCTGTAAAAGTATCTGATGCTATTGCAAAAAAATTCAATCACGAAATAACATGGACACCGGCTTTAACCGGAGCTGCGGCAATTGATGCTGTGGGAGTTCCTTATCCTGATGAAACACACGAAGTTTGTATGAAAGCAGATGCCGTTTTATTTGGAGCAATTGGTCACCCAAAATATGATAACGATCCAAGCGCACCAGTTCGCCCTGAACAAGGTTTATTATTGATGCGTAAAAAATTAGGTTTATTTGCGAATGTTCGTCCTACTTTTACTTTCCCATCTTTAATTGATAATTCTCCTTTAAAAAGAGAAAGAATCGAAGGAACTGATTTGGTTTTCCTAAGAGAGCTAACAGGCGGAATCTACTTTGGAGAAAAAGGAAGAAGAGACGGCGGAGAAACTGCTTTTGATAATTGTGTTTACACCAGAGCTGAAGTGCAGCGTTTGGCTAAAAAAGGTTTCGAATTAGCCATGACACGAAGCAAAAAATTATGTTGTGTTGATAAAGCAAACGTTTTGGAAACTTCACGTTTATGGAGAGAAACAGTTCAAGCAATGGAAAAAGATTATCCTGAAGTTACTGTTTCATACGAATTTGTTGATGCTGTGGCTATGCGTTTGGTTCAATGGCCAAACTCTTACGATGTATTAATCACTGAAAATTTATTTGGAGATATCTTAACAGATGAAGCTTCTGTAATTTCAGGTTCTATGGGATTAATGCCATCAGCTTCTGTTGGAGAGCATACTTCATTATACGAACCAATTCATGGATCTTACCCGCAAGCAACAGGATTAAATATTGCAAATCCGTTAGCGACTATTTTATCTGCAGCCATGATGTTCGAAGATGCTTTTGGACTTAAAGACGAAGCCGAAGCGATTAGAGCAGTTGTAAACAAATCACTAGAACAAGGAATTGTTACAGAAGATTTAGCCGCAAAAGGAACTAAAGCATACAAAACCAGCGAAGTTGGAGATTGGCTTGTAGAAAACTTATAATATTGTTTCAAGTTTTATTTGTTTCAAGTTTCAAGTTACGCAACCTGAAACTTGAAACCTGAAACAATTTTAAACAAATTTTAAACAAATTTTACTGCATAAAAAAAGGGATCAACTTTCGTTGATCCCTTTTATATATTTAGAAAAAAATATTAATATCCTCCTCTGTTACCACCACGGTCATTTCCACCACGGCTGTTTCCTCCACCATAACCTCCGCGTGAATCTCCACCACGGCTGTTATTGTTGAAGCTTCTTCTTTCACCTTCAGGTTTCGGTTCAGATTTATTAACTACAATTGCACGACCTTGAACAGTAGCTCCGTTCAATTCATCAATTGCTTTTTGAGCTTCCGCATCGTTTGGCATCTCTACGAAACCAAAACCTTTGCTTCTTCCAGTAAATTTATCTGTAATAATTTTAACTGAATCTACTGCTCCGTAAGCCTCGAAAGACTCTCTTAAATCTGCTTCCTCAATACTGAATGGAAGGCTTCCAACAAAAATGTTCATATGTACTTATTTATAATAATGTAGCAAATGTACTCTTATTTTTCTCTAATCTACTATATATTAGTTTATTTATGTTTTTATTTTGATTTAAAAAAGCAGAATTCAGGAAAATGAATCAATTATTGGCAAATGTTAATTCGTAATAAAATTTGAAGCAGGAGAAACCGGGACTTTATAAAATACTCCTTCAGAAAATTTCATTTGTGTTTTTTCTGTATTTTCTTCGTCGCTATTTATTGCTGTAAATTTAAATGTTCCTGATACGGTATGCGTATCAGTATTATAATCTGTGATCACAATTTGTCCGTTACCAATGTTTGTGCCGGTGGTAAATTCTTCTGTTTCTGCTGGTAAGGAATTAGAATAAGTTGCTTTTGAAATATTATTTTGACCAAGAGTAAAGGTTTGTTTTGATGGATAAGCGGTTTGCAAAACTATTTTTTCGAATCCTAAAGAGCCTTCGATAACCAAATTGCCTGTAGTCGTAATATTCGCTTTGTAACTTTGAGCTCTCCAAAAAACATTGTCTTTTAACGTTTGAAATGCCGGATTATTGAATTTTATATCTTCGGCGCAAGACGAAAGTAAAAAAACAATCATTATCAGAGAGAACCATTTTTTCATATTGTGTATTTTAGAACTAGAATTCCAGGCAAAAATATTGCATTTCGAAGAAATAAATGAATTTTAAATAAAAAAAAGACTACTTGCAGGAACAAAAAATGACACACAAACTATTTAATAAGCATTTAAATAAACAATTCAGAAAAAAATTATATCTTTGCGCCCTTAATTAACAGAGGTCGAGTACCTCAAAATTTAATCATACGATTATGTCAGTAAAAATTAGATTACAAAGACACGGTAAAAAAGGAAAACCTTTTTACTGGGTTGTAGCTGCAGATGCACGCTCAAAAAGAGATGGTAAATACTTAGAAAAAATCGGTACTTACAATCCAAACACTAACCCGGCAACTATCGACTTAAACCTTGATAGTGCAGTTAAATGGTTACACAATGGTGCACAACCAACTGATACTGCAAGAGCAATTCTTTCTTACAAAGGTGCTTTATTGAAACACCACCTTGATGGAGGTATTCGTAAAGGTGCTTTAACTCAAGAACAAGCTGATGCAAAATTAGCTGATTGGTTAGATGCTAAAGCTGGAAAAGTTGATGCTAAAAAAGACGGTTTAACAAAAGCGCAAGCTGATGCTAAAGCTAAAGCTTTTAAAGCAGAACAAGAAGTTAATGCTAAACGTTTAGCTGCTGCAGCTCAGGCTGAAGCTGATGCTATCGCTGCTGCAACTCCTGCAGTTGAAGAAGAAGTTGCTGAAGTTGAAGCGGAAGCTGCTACTGAAGAAGCTCCTGCTGCTGAAGAAAATAACGAAACAACTGAAGCATAATTTTAGCTAGCGAGAATGCGTAAAGAAGAATGTTTTTATTTAGGTAAAATCGCTAAAAAATTTAGTTTCAAAGGTGAAGTTCTGGCTTATTTAGACACGGACGAACCTGAGTTATACGAAAACCTGGAATCAGTGTTTGTTGAATGCAACAAACACCTGGTTCCTTTTTTTATTGAAAAAAGTTCATTGCATAAAAATGATTTTCTTAGAATTCGTTTTGAAGACATGAACACAGAAGAAGAAGCAGACGCCATTATGGGTAATGCAATTTATCTTCCTTTAAATATGTTGCCAAAACTTTCCGGTAACAAATTTTACTTCCACGAAGTTATCGGTTTCGAAATTGAAGACCAGCGTTTAGGTGTTTTTGGAAAAATTGTTGCCGTTAACGATACTACCGCTCAGCCTCTTTTTGAAGTTATAAATGGCGAAGTCGAAATGCTAATTCCGATGATCGATCATTTCCTTGTAAAAATTGATCGTGAGAATAAGAAAGTTATCATGAATTTGCCTGAAGGGCTTGTTGAAATGTATCTTTAAAAGTTGATTTGTTTAATCGGTCATTTGTTTAACCGAAAATAAAAATTTCACACTTCGTTATCAAAGAAAAATCAGCATTCGTTAATCTTATAATTTAAATCTGATGTTTCAATTTAAACAATTTTCTGTTCAACAAGATAAAACCGCTATGAAAGTAGGAACTGATGGTGTTTTATTGGGTTCTTGGGCTCCAATTCATCATAATCCGTTTAGTGTTTTAGATATTGGTGCGGGAACCGGAATTATTGCTTTGATGCTTGCTCAGCGAACTCATGCTGAACAAATTGATGCTCTTGAAATTGACGAAGATGCGTACGAACAAGCGGTTGACAATTTCGAGAATTCTCCTTGGGGTGATCGATTATTTTGTTTTCATGCCGGCTTAGATGAATTTATTGAAGAACCGGAAGACGAATATGACCTGATTGTTTCGAATCCACCGTTCTATGCAGAGGATTATAAAACTGAAAACGAACAACGTGATTTAGCACGCTTTCAGGATGCAATGCCTTTTGAAGAATTAGTTGAAGCTGCTGATTTATTGCTTTCGGAAAATGGAATATTTTCCATTATTCTTCCTTATAAAGAAGAACAGAAATTTATATCTCTAGCAAAAGAATGGGAATTATATCCAACTAAAATTACGCGTGTAAAAGGAACTCCAACATCTGAAATCAAGCGCAGTTTATTGGCTTTTAGCCGAAATGAAAGTCCTGAAATTGAAATCGATGAGTTAATTATCGAAATCGAAAGACATGTTTATACTCCTGAATATATTGAACTTACAAAGGATTTTTATTTGAAGATGTAAAGTATCTATTATATTAGAGTCTTAAACCTGCTCAAAAATACTCTTAAACTGATACAGAATTCTTTCTAATAAACGTAAATCTTCGGTTACAATTTCTGCATTTCCTTTCATTTCCTGTTGAAACAAGATCTGTTTTTTATACGATGTTTGTAATCCGTTTGGAAGAGCAACATCCAATAATATATTTCCATCCTTATCCGGAACTAAAGAAATATTCTGAATTCTGCCATATAATACACCAAATTCTCTATCCGGAAAATTTGACAGCCTTATATTTACCTTTTGACCTACTTTTATTTTTCCTGAATTTAATGCAGGCGCTTTTACTTTGCCAACAAAACCATTTTTTGTATCAGGAATTATCGAAAACACATTATCTCCGGCAGTTATGGTTTGATTTTCTGTCCAAACCTGTAAAAAAGTTACAACACCGCTAACAGATGATTTCAAGGTATAATTAAGTTCCCAGTCTTTTATCACTTTTTTAAGCTGGTAAAAAGATTGCGCCATACCTCGCTCCAGATTAACTTCTTCTTTCGTGCTGTTTATGTGAGAATTCTGACTTGATTTTGTATTATCTATTAAAGATGACCTCAATTGAGAAATAGACGACAAAAGGCTTTTATAACTCTTCTGAGCCTGAAGATATCCTAGTTTTTTAGCTTCCATTTCCTGAGCCGAAATAATCCCTTTATTAAATAAGGTTTCAAAACGGGCAATCTCATTTTTTTGAAGCTGTAATTCGCTTTCGTTTATTACTTTTTGCTGTTGCAGTATATCTAATCTTTCTCTTATCTGAATCTTTTCTGAAATCTGCGCTCGGTTTTCGACTTCATACGGATGCAGATTTTCATTTAATTCCTGTGCCTGATAATCTTTTTGAAAAACGGCATAAGCACTTTCGATTTCTCCTAGCTGCGTGTTTTTTAGTAAATGAAACGGGAAATCTTTCTTTGAATCATTTACGTTATAACCGTCAATTATTTTTTTTAATAAAAAAACATCTTTGTAATTAGCTGTGTTTTCAATAATAGCGAGCGTTGTATTTTTCTGTATTATTGATTTATCCTTAACCAAAATCGCTTCAATACGTCCTGATGTCTTAGATACTATTTTTTCTGGCGGAATATTGGTTGTAATTACAATTTCAGTATTTACAACATCGGGATATTTAATAAACCAGGATACAAAAAACAGCATGAAAAGTATAACGAATATCAAAACGGTTCCCCAGCGTATCATCCAATGTGGTACTTTGGTGAGAATGTCCTGAACTTCTTCACTTCTTAATTCAAATGTATCTTCTGCCATGATTAATTTCCTAATTGTAATTGATTTCGAACTAACTCAAAATAATTTCCTTTTTGTTCTACTAAAGCCGAATGAGATCCAATTTCGATAATTTTCCCTTTATCCAAAACCACAATCTGATCTGCGTTCATTACCGTACTTAAACGGTGTGCGATAACAACGACGGTTTTTTCTTTGAAGAAAATATCGAGTTTTCTCATGATTTCTCTTTCATTATTTGCATCTAAGGCTGAAGTAGCTTCATCAAAAAACAAGATTTCAGGATTTTTATAAACTGCTCTGGCAATCAATAATCGTTGTTTTTGCCCTGTGCTCATTCCTAATCCTTCTGAACCAATTTTTGTATTATAGCCAAGCGGCAAACTGCTTACGTATTCTTTTATATTTGCAACATCGGCTGCATAAACCAAACGGTCTTTATCGACTTTATCAACTCCAATAGCAATATTATTGGCAATTGTATCACTAAAAATAAAACCTTCCTGCATAACGGCTCCAATGTAAGAACGCCAGGCTTTTTGGGAAATATTTTTCAATTGTGTATTTCCAATATTAATTTCTCCAGTATTGGGTTCATAAAATTTAAGCAATAATTTCATGAGTGTTGTTTTTCCGCTTCCGCTAACGCCGACTATTGCGGTCACTTTATTCGCCGGAATAATTAAACTCAGATTTTCGAGAACGGGAATATCTGATCCTAAATAACGATACGAAATACTTTTTATATCGATATCTCCGTTAAATGGAACTTCGTTGGTTTGGTGTGCTTCTTGTTGGGTTTCATCTTCTTTTTCGTGAATTTCAGATAACCTTGCCAATGAAATTTTAGCATCCTGAAGTTCTCTCACAAATTCGATAAGTTGTGTAATTGGTCCGTTTAAACTTCCAACTATAGAACTTATCGCCAGCATCATACCAAGGGTAATTGAACCATCTATAACTAATTTTGCAGAAAAAAATATGATAAAAATATTCTTCAATTCATTAATTACCGAAGATCCGATGGTTTGAGTTTGTTCTAAAATCAATCCCTTTATTGAAACCCTGAAAAGTCTTGCCTGTACATATTCCCATCCCCAGCGCTTTTGTTTTTCGGCATTATGCAGTTTGATTTCCTGCATACCATTTATAAGTTCCATCACTTTACTTTGTTCCTGAGAAACTTCGGCAAAACGTTTGTAATCTAAAATTTCCCTTCTTTTTAAGAATAAAGTAATCCACCCAAAATAAAGAATACTTCCGGCAAAAAACACAAAGAAAATCTGAAGATTAAAATAAGCCAAAACGCCACCCATAACAAACATATTTATTACAGAGAACAATACATTTAATGATGATGTGGTTAAAATTCGTTCAATTCGTCTATGATCATTAATACGCTGCATGATATCGCCTGTCATTCGAACATCAAAAAACGAAATTGGTAGATTCATCAATTTAATGAAGAAGTCTGATATTAAAGAGATATTTATTCGGGTTGAAAGATGCAATAATATCCAGCTTCTGATTAATTCTAAACCTGTTCTTCCGGCAAAAAGAAATAATTGTGCAAAAAGAATCAAATATATAAAATGGATATTTTGATTTTGTATTCCAATATCGACAATACTTTGGGTTAAAAACGGAAAAATCAGCTGCAATAAACTACTTGCTAATAAACCGATGCTTAACTGCATTAGGAATGATTTATATCGCAAAACGTATTGTGATAATAATCCAAATCCAAGGCCTTTGTTTTCTTCTCTGTCAAATTCTGACTGAAAAAATTTAGGCGTTGCTTCAACCAGTAATGCGATTCCTTCCTGAGTCAGTTCATCGGCATTATTTCCTATCCAGAATTTAAGAAAATCCTCTTCATTATATTCAATCAAACCAAAACCCGGATCAGAAATGTAATATTTCCCTTTTTTGATTTTATAAAGAACAACATAATGATTTTTATTCCAGTGCAGAATACAAGGCAATGGAGCTTCTTCTAACCTTTTTACGTTTAATTTTACGCCTAAAGTTCTAAAACCAATTTTCTCTGCGGCATCGCTCAAAAAAAGCAAATTACTTCCTTCACGAGTTGTTTCGCTGTTATCCCGCAACTCTTGAATATGGATTGTCTTGCCATAATGTTTAGCAATTATTTTTAAACACGTAGGGCCGCAATCTTTATAATCTGCCTGTTTGTAATTGGTGAATTTTTTCAATTCTTAATTGGGTTTATTTAATAGCAATATTATACAAAAATTCTTAAAAAAGAAAAGAGTTGTTTAAATATGTAAAATCTTATTTTGATTAAATAAAAGCCAATATTTAAACATAATACGTTGTAAATCATAAATTTAAGAAAATTTTTAAATATATTTTAAAAATCAAACCTAAGAAAAATCTTTAACTGTATTTACAATACTCAAATAATGAATGAAAGCTTTGCTAAATAAATAACAAAGCTTTCATTTTTAACTTTTCTAAGAAATCAGAAAATCCTAAATCTTTTATGAGTCCAACGGGCAATTGTGATCAATAATACCACCACATCCTTCACCGTCAGTAGCTATACCGGCAAAAGTTCCATCAGGACAATAACAGGCTATGGGACCACCTCCTCCTATTATACTTTTTTGCTCATTTTTACTTAAAACATCAATTCCTTTTAAATTTTTCAGGTCTTTCATTTTTAATTGTTTTATGGTTTTTGATTAGCACTTCAATCATTTTAAGACAGTTGAAGTTTCTGCCTCTTTTTTATTAATATAATTCAGACAACTGTCAATATTGTTCTAAAAAAAACAGAGAGAATAATTTCTCTCTGTTTAATATCTAAAAAAGTGTAAAATTTAGTAATACAATTTCTCTAGGATATGGCACTGGTTAGCCCTAACCAATTAAAACCAACTCAGTGACCACCTTTCCTGAGAATCCCGACACCAATCATCAATGTGGGGATATTTGCTCAATGTTCCACGATCGAGCGCCTACAAATTAAAAAAAACATGACTAAATTCTAATAAGGCTGTATTGTTATTACTTGTTTATTTTTAAGTTTAAGAAAATTAGCAGCAAACCCGGTTTGTATCGCAAAAACCAAATTTCGTATCGAAAGGACACGTTTCACCAATTGATATTAATACACATCCCGCTTCGATTGCATAAACCCAACATTCTGGAATTCCTCCCTGCATTGTTTTTTGCTCCATTTTGGTTATTTTTTGAGCGCTTTCTAGGTTTAAAATTTTCTTTAACATATTTTATTTTTTTATATTATTCTATTCCAGGTCCTGGAGGAAAGGGAAAAGGATAGTTGCAATTTCCAGTGCTGCCTTCTGATATTCCAGGAAGCGACCCGCCTGGACATAATGCATAACAATATGCATCGACTTTTCTGGTTCCGTTCATGCAAAAACATGAACAATTAGCCGGCTGAACTGGTAATCCTCCAAAAATGTTCTTTTGTTCGTTTTTACTTAACTTTAGAACTCCTTCCAGATTTATAATATTTTTTAACATAATAATGGTTTTATAGTTACTTGTTTTTTGTTTTCAATTTTAAGCTATCTTTTCTAAAACTTCTACTTCTTCAACAAAATCATTCAAGAAGTATCTTAATTCATGCAGCTCATATTCGTTTGGAAATAATTTTTCATTTACAATTTTAACCGGTGTATAATTAAAATTGTTTTTAGAACACCACTCGTATTGTTTTTGTATTTCCTGATTGATCATCATGCTAACTGGTTCAGTATGCCATTTTTTCAACCATTTTTTAAGACCTATTTTTTTAATATGCCAGTCTGAAATCGCTTCTACAATTTTTCCCGGTGTAGCTCTGTTTATGCTTAAAAGTCTTTCGACAACAATTTTATATGGATTCTCAACATTTTCCGGATTAACATTAAATAATATGTTCAGAAAAATTTTGTCCGGAAATCTCAAAACCAAGTCAAATGCTTCCTGAAATGTTTTATGACAATGTCCACAACTCGGACTCAAAACTATCGATAACTTAATTGCAGCATTTCTATTTCCAAAATGTAAACCTCTTAAATCTTCAAGTCCTTCATTATGAGGGATTTTTTTTGATAAGAAATTCAAAAGTGAATAATTTCTTTTAAATTTTTTAAGTTCCTTTACATTAGTATCACTATTCAATATATTTTTTACAACCGGTTTTATTACCAACCAAGTAGAAGTTAAAAGAACCAATGAAAATAAAAATGGCAATATCGTTGGTAAGCTAAAACTTAGTGTAAACAAATCTGATGCAAACCAAACAATACTTTGTGTAAAAATCAGAAATGAAACTGCCAGACACATTACACACCATTTTTGAATTTCAAATTTTTGTATCCAAATTGATGTCACTATAATAGGAATAGCCAATAAACTTAAAAATCCTATAAAAATTGCGGAATCTAAAGGTCTCAACAAAATAGCAAGGAAAGATGATCCAAAGAAAACCAAAGGCAAATCTGAAAAATTAATCCATCTTTTAGTATTGCTATCAAAATTAACAACCGAACTACAAGAAGTATTTGCAGTTAAATTGCAAAACTTCGAAATAATATTGGTTTTAAAACCTAATTTTTCCTGAACAATAAATACACTAATAATTAATCCTAATATTGATGTAATCAAAAACACAAGACTAAATGCATTATAACTATTATAGAAAAATGAAAATCCGGCTAAAACAAATAAGGGCAAATAATATTTTACGTCTTTATACTCATTTTTAAAATTTTCTCTTCCAACTACATTATTTGGTTCAATTGCAACAATTACCCCATTCCAGTCTAAAAGAAAATTATCATACGATATTTTTTGAATTCCTTTTTTAATAGTATCTATTCGAACAAAATCTTTTGCTCTTTCTACCAAAGTAAGTTCATCTTTAAAATAAGCAAGGAAATTAGATGGTAAATTTTCAATTTGTTCTTTCGAAACTCTTACAGCGGCATTCTCCACAGACAACAAATCTAATGAGTCTGTTATTGCAAATAAACTTGGATAATTTGGATGAGAAAGAAACAGATCCTTAAACTCATTTTTTACCTCCGAGTATTTATTAATTTGAAGAAATTTCTGTACTAATTTTAACATGTTTTTTTGCCTTTTAAATCGTAATGACAATGCAAATATTGATGTTTTTATTGGAAAAAAATCATCAAAGGCACACATTTTATTAATTATACTACATACAATTTATAAATTATATCAGTCTGAATAAATCGTTCAATGCCTTGTATATCAAATAATTATGCTAAATTTATGTTGCTAAAATTCTCCAAAAGCTCATTTTCGATTAAGCGTTTTGCTTTTTGTCTAGTTTTGAAATATCAATAACCATAACACGTAAAAACATGACAAGTACGACATTAAAATTAGAAGATTTTGCAGGAGAAAAATTGACAAAAAAACAACAAAAAACAGTTCGTGGAGGAGATGAACCACAAGGTCCTGGTGATCCAATTAAAGGAGTTGTAACTGGTGGAACTCCATGAAAAATTACAAGAAATAAATCTAAATGATTAAATAAATATAAAATATACAAAACATAAAATAATGGCAAACAAAAAATTAAAATTCGAAGATTTTGAGCTGGAAAAAATATCTAATGGTCAGAAAAAAGCAATCAAAGGAGGCGATGGAGAAGTGACAACCATAGATCCAAATCAAGTAGGAGATAATGGAGAAGTGACAACCGTAGATCCAAATCAAGTAAAAGATATTCGTGGAAATACTTAAATCTTTAAACTAAGATCAAATATTACTCGCAAACTGAGCTGGAGATACTCCAGTTCTTTTGCGAAATGATTTAGCAAAAGATACCGCGTTTTTAAACCCTACACTTTCTGCAATAGCCTGAGTAGAATATTTACGATACATGTGATTGGTAATCATTTCATTGATAACATAATTAATTTTAAGCTCGTTTGAATATTCTCCAAACGATTTTCCAAATCGTTTATTTACAACATAAGATAAATAAGTTGTATTGGTTTTTATTTTTTTGGCAACATATTGCAATGTAAAATCAGCATTTAAGTATTCCAACTTATTTTCTAAAGCCAGTAATTTTTCAACAATTTTATTCTCTTTAGCTTCATCAATACTTAAATTGACATTTTCTTTTTTAAGCTGAATTTCTTCTTCCGGTTCAAGTTCAAGTACAAGAATTTCAGGCTGAGGCTCATTTTTCTTTTCTAAATTTGCTTTAAACTCCTCAATTAAAGCATTCATTTTTTTATGCGCTTTATTTTTGTCTCTTATATTTTTTATCAGTAAAAATATGATTCCAATTACCAATAAAACATAAAATACTTTTAATGCCTTGTTTAATAATACTTCGTTTTCAAACTTTTTCTGAATGGTAATCATTTCATCACTTAAATCTCCTGTTCCAAGCTTATAATTAACCTCTAATGCCTCGTTGCTTAATTTAGCTTCTGATTTTTCATAATTATCCAAATAAATTTTAGAGTATTTATAAGCTAATTCCGGGTCTTTCTTTATATTGTAAATTTTGGCCAAATAGTAATTTGACTTTAAAAAACTTTCATCTTTACTTTTATCGACTTGAGAAATGGAATCTACTCTTTTTAAAAAAACAAGTGCCTTATCATATTTTTTTGTTTCGTAATATAAATTACCTAAATTATAATTGGCAACCATAAATGCCTTTTTGATATTATTTTGTTTAGCAATAAATATAATATCATAATACGTTTTTTCAGCATTTTTAATGTCCTTTTTCAAGTAATAAACATTACCCAAACTGGTTTTAGCACCTATTTTATTGACCGGAATATTTTGTGAGTATGAAAGTGTTTTTTTATAAAAATAGGCTGCAGAATCCAGCAAATATTTTTTGTCTTGATTTTTCATATAACTGCTCTCATATGAACTGCCTAAAGTAATGTTATTATTACTTTTTATTGTATTAAACTGTTCCTTGGTATAAAGGTTTTCGTTTTGATCTACTACGGCATCAAGTTGTCGTAAATTTTTAATTGCCAATTGATAATTGCCCACTGCTTCGTTAACAAATGCAATGTTTCCCTTAAATTTTACAATCTGAATAATATCATCTATTTGCAAAGAAAGCTTCATTCCCTGCTGATAATTTTCAAGTGCTTTACTGTAATTACCTCTTTTATATTCTATTAAACCTCCGTAATTATATAGATATGATTTAAGACGTATTTTATCTGTTGATTCAGGCATTTTGTCCAGATAATTAAATGCCAAAAGATATTTTTCTTTAGATTTTGAGACGTTATCTTTTAATTGATATAAATATGAAAGTGCAACATTGGCAAAAGCCATATGTTTATTATTATTTGACTTCTCCATTATATGTGCATACATAAAAGAGCTGTCTACATTTTTGTTTGTATATAGCCGAATTTTATCCTGCAAGACTAAGTATTCCTGTTCTGTTAATTCTTTCTTTTGCTGAGCAAAAGTAATATTGAGAACAAGAAAAAGTAAAAAAGAGATGATCAGCCTCATTTATTATGTTTTTGGAATTCAAAAATAGTGCTTAAATTTTCAAATAACTACATTTAATTTGCCAAATTCCTATTAATTTTATTTTAGCTGTAAAAAAATATAACAAAACAAATGCATTTTGTTATATTTTTATTGCGTAAATTTGTTTTTGTAAAATTACCAAAAAATGAAACCAGACTTATTTCAAGCTCCAGATTATTACAACCTTGACGATTTATTGACAGACGAACATAAATTAGTTCGCGAATCTGCTCGTGCGTGGGTTAAACGAGAAGTTTCTCCTATTATTGAAGAATATGCTCAAAAAGCAGAATTTCCTAAACAAATTATAAAAGGACTTGGCGAAATTGGCGGTTTCGGCCCTTATATTCCAGTAGAATATGGCGGTGCCGGTTTAGATCAAATTTCATACGGTTTAATTATGCAGGAAATTGAACGCGGGGATTCTGGCGTAAGATCGACTTCATCTGTACAATCTTCTTTAGTTATGTATCCAATTTGGAAATATGGAAACGAAGAACAGCGAATGAAATATTTACCAAAACTGGCAACCGGTGAATTTATGGGCTGCTTTGGTTTAACAGAACCGGATCATGGCTCAGATCCAGGAAGTATGATTACCAATTTTAAAGATATGGGAGATCATTACCTTTTAAATGGTGCCAAAATGTGGATTTCGAATGCGCCATTTGCAGATATTGCTGTAGTTTGGGCAAAAAATGAAGAAGGAAGAATTCACGGTTTAATTGTAGAACGCGGAATGGAAGGTTTTACAACTCCTGAAACTCATAATAAATGGTCGCTTCGTGCATCATCAACCGGCGAATTAATTTTTGATAACGTAAAAGTTCCAAAAGAAAATCTTTTACCAAATAAATCAGGATTGGGAGCACCGCTTGGCTGCTTAGATTCTGCCAGATACGGAATTGCCTGGGGAGCAATTGGAGCAGCAATGGATTGTTACGATACAGCTTTACGTTATGCTAAAGAAAGAATTCAGTTTGGAAAACCAATTGGAGGAACGCAGCTACAACAGAAAAAACTTGCAGAAATGATTACCGAAATCACAAAAGCGCAATTATTAACCTGGCGTTTAGGCGTTTTAAGAAACGAAGGAAAAGCAACCACTTCTCAAATCTCAATGGCAAAACGTAATAATGTCGATATGGCAATTCATATTGCACGTGAAGCCAGACAAATGTTGGGCGGAATGGGGATTACAGGCGAATATTCGATCATGCGCCATATGATGAACCTGGAAAGTGTGATTACTTATGAAGGAACTCACGACATTCATTTATTGATTACAGGAATGGATGTAACTGGAATTTCGGCATTTAAATAGTATAAAATTATTAAAATATATACAAAAACAATGCGAAAAGCTTCTTCTTACGAAGAAGCTTTTTATCTTTGCAAAAAATTCCACAAATGAATATTGAAACTATACACAATAGCATTCAACCTCAAAAAGATCAATTATTACAACATTCTTTATACAATAAGATTCAAAGCATTGACGATTTGCATAGTTTTCTTGAAACTCACGTTTTTGCCGTTTGGGATTTTATGTCACTATTGAAAGCCCTGCAAACCAAACTTACCTGTACAACAACGCCTTGGTTTGCTACAAAAAACCCTGAAACCAGATATTTAATTAACGAAATTGTTCTTGCCGAAGAAACTGATTTATCAATCGACGGAAGAAGACAAAGTCATTACGAAATGTATCTTGAAGCAATGGTAGATTGCGGTGCTGATACAAACGGAATCAATAATTTTTTATCTGAAGTACATTCGCTGCATAATATTTTTGTTGCCATTAAACAAAGTCCATTGCATGCTGATGTAAAGGCTTTTCTGGATTTTACTTTTAGAGTTATCGAACAAGGAAAACCGCATGAAATTGCTGCTGCTTTTACCTTTGGAAGAGAAGATTTAATTCCGAGTATGTTTACCGAAATCCTGAAAAACTTTCAAAAAAATCTTCCTGAAACTGATTTAAGCAAATTGCTTTACTATTTTGAAAGACATATTGAACTTGATGCTGATGAACACGGACCAATGGCGATGCGAATGATTTCTGACTTATGTGAAGAAGACGCTCAAAAATGGAAAGAAGTTGAAGAAGTTTCGATTCTTGCTCTCGAAAAACGAATAGGCCTTTGGAATGCTATTGAAGAACAGATTCTGTTGAAAACAGAAATGGCATAAAACCAAAACAACATATTTAACGTAACTATTTGTTTAGAATGAATCCTCTAATTTATACAAATTATGAAGCCACAATTCAAGCAAATAGTTACCGTTATAATTTCAATTTTTCTTTTAAGCTGCAGTTCTGATGAAACAACATCAGATAATTCTGCGCCTTCTCAACCTCCAACATCAATAACTATTGCGCCTAAAATCAAATATTTAGCATTGGGCGATAGTTACACCATTGGTCAAAGCGTTTGCGAAACCTGTCGTTTTCCGGAACAGCTTAGTTCGAGTTTAAGAGCAATTTATCCGCAAACAAGCTTTTCATTAAAGATAATTGCAAAAACAGGATGGACAACTACCAATTTGATTTCGGCAATAAATGACGAAAATCCAAGCTCAGATTATGATTTGGTTACTTTATTAATTGGAGTAAATAATCAATATCAAGGCAGAAGTTTTTCTATTTATGAACAAGAATTTCCTGAGTTAGTTACTAAGGCAATTGCTTTGGCAAAAGGCGATAAAAAAAATGTAATTGTACTTTCAATTCCTGATTATGCTTTTACTCCTTTTGGAACTATATTTGGCGGAACAACAAAAATTTCGACTGAAATTGCACAATACAATGCTTTTGCCGAAAATTATTGCAAAACAAACGGCGTAGTTTTCGTTTCTATAACAGACATCACAAAAAGAGGCATACAATCTCCGTCTTTAGTTGCAGGCGATGGTTTACATCCTTCAAACGAAGCTTATGGTTTATTTGTCGAACGTATTTTACCTCAGGTAAAAGTGGCTTTACAGGATTAATCAACCATTAAATCATGCAAGTTTCACCTTCAAAAGAATTATCGCCTTATATCAAACATTATCTGTTTCTGGATAATAAGGAAACAGCTATTCAAAAACTTCGCTTGTTTTCTGATGGTAATACCGGTATTGTATTTTCTTTAAAAAGTAAACTTATTGCTGAAATTAATAACAATAAAGCAAAAAATTATCTTCCCAATTCCTTTTTATACGGGCAGCTTGATAGTTTTAGAGATATTTATTATGAAAGTGAAATTTCTTTAATAATTGTCGTTTTTCATCCGAATGGAATATATCAGTTATTAGGAATTCCTGCTAATGAATTTAAGGATTCTATCATTCCTATTGATGCTATATTTGGTCAAAATGGTTTGGCATTTGAAGAAAAATTGTCCGAACAAAATAATGAGGGGAAGATGGAGCTTTTAAACCATTTCTTCAGGAATTTAATTGCTGAAAAAACGCCATCAAACCAATTGATTATCAACAGTTCGATAGATTTCATAATGTCAAATAAAGGACATTTTTCTGTCGCACAATTGGTTAAATATACCGGTTATACCGAAAGGCATCTTGAAAGAAAATTTAAAGAATCTATTGGGTTAAACCCGAAAAAATTTGCCAACGTTGTAAGGCTACATCATTTTCTAAAACTATTAAAAGACAAAGATGTTGATACCAATTTAACCACGATTTGTTACGATGCCGGATTTTCAGATCAATCACATCTTATAAAAGAATTTAGAAAACATACGGGAATTTCTCCAAAAGAATATTTGTACAATACCGGAAAACTAACTAATAATCTTCTAAAAACACTTATTCCGGCAACAACTTAAAATGTCGGTTTTATACAATTTATAGAATTTCATGACAACTATTTTTGACTCTAAATTAATAGTCTGAAACATGAAAAATCTAAAAATAGCTACCGCTCAGTTTGAAAATAAAAGCGGCGATAAAAACTATAATTTATCTGTAATTGAAAAACTCTCTGTAAAAGCGGCCAGTGAAGGCTGCGACGTGATTTCGTTTCATGAATGTTCTATCACCGGATATACTTTTGCAAGGCATTTATCGAAAGAGCAAATGCTGGATTTTGCAGAAATTATTCCAAGCGGAGAAAGTATTTTAAAACTTATAGCTATTGCCAAAAAGAATGATATTGTAATTCTTGCAGGACTTTTTGAAAAGGATGAAAATGACAATCTTTTCAAAGCTTATGTTTGTGTTGACAAAAATGGATTGGTTGCAAAATATAGAAAACTTCATCCGTTTATAAATCCATATTTAACGCCCGGAGATCAATATTGTATTTTTGAAATTGAGGGATGGAAATGCGGAATTCTTATTTGTTACGACAACAACATTATCGAAAATGTTCGCGCAACAAAACTTCTGGGCGCTGATATTATTTTTATGCCGCACGTTACAATGTGTACGCCTTCGACCCGTCCCGGCGCTGGTTTTGTTGCACCTCAACTTTGGGAAAACCGCGAAGCCGACCCAACTTCTTTACGATTAGAATTTGACGGAATGAAAGGAAGAGACTGGTTAATGAAGTGGCTTCCGGCGAGAGCTTACGATAATGCTATTTATGCCGTTTTTTCAAACCCGATTGGTATGGATGATGACCAATTAAAAAATGGCTGCTCGATGATTATTGATCCGTTTGGAGATATACTTGCCGAATGCCGAACTTTTGATAACTCTTTTGCAACAGCAATAATTACTGCCCAAAAATGTATTCAGGCTGGAGGAAATCGTTACATAAAAGCAAGAAGACCAGAATTATATCGCGATATTATTGGGCAAAATCACGAACCGGAACAAAATGTGGTTTGGTTAAATACTGATGAAAAAAGTTAAAACTAATACAAACGGAAAACCCTTGTGAAACATATTCACAAGGGTTTTTAATTTTTTTGCAGAGAGGATGGGATTCGAACCCACGATACAGTTACCCATATACTAGCTTTCCAGGCTAGCTCCTTCAACCACTCGGACACCTCTCTATTTCGGTTTGCAAAGAACACAAAAAAAACTGAGTTACAAAAACAAAATGAACATTAGTTTAGAAGACTTTTTTACATGCTTTTTCTAAATTCTTCCATAAACAGCTTTACTGCTTTTTTTTGATACGCACCATCTATCGTTAACATAAATGAATCTCTTTGGGTAACAACTCCTGTAATGTTGATCGCTTTTATATTATTCCAGCCTTGTAAAGCCTTCTCTGTTACAATTGTAGCCCAATAATCGCTGTCGCCAACTAATCGCAATAAAGCATGAACCGCGTTTAATTCAATTGAAACTTTTGGTTTCATGTTATTTTTCAAAAACAATTCATCCAGAAACTCTCTTGAATTAAATCCTTTTACGGGTAAAATAAGTGGAAGACTTTCTATTTTTTTAAAAGAAATTTTATCCAAAGCTGCCAACGGATGCTCTTTTGAAACCGCCAAAACCAGCTTTGACCTAAACAATGGTACTTTTTGAAAAGGAAGTTCAATTTCGTTAGAAGAAATCACCAAAACCAAATCTAATTCATTGTTTAATAGTTTTTGTTCCAAAGGTTCAGTCGTGCCATATTCTACGACAATTTTTAAATTTGGATACGTTTTGGCAAACAAATTCACAACCGGTAAAACCAAAAGTCCAAAAATATAGGTTACGCCAATTCGCAATTCGCCGCCAATCATTTGGTTTAAATCGTCGATTGCCTGTTTACCGCTTTGAACATTTTCTATAATTTGCTTGGCATGAATCAGGAAAACAGAACCTGCTTCTGTAAGCTGTACTTTCTTTCCAATTCGCACAAACAAAGGCATTCCCAGTTCTTCTTCCAGTTTTTTTATTTGCTGAGATAAACCGGATTGCGTCACAAAACACAATTCTGCAGCTTTTGTAAAATGAAGAACTTCAGCTGTTTTAATAAAATATTCTAATTGATAAATCTCCATATCGATAAGTTTAACTACTTATTATCAGTAAAATTATTAATTTTTCTAATGAAATCATAATCCCGAACTTTGTAAAAAATAATAAGGATCATGTTTAAAGCGCTAAAATCAAAAAACTTCAAGTTATTCTTTTACGGACAATCTGTTTCGGTAATTGGAACGTGGCTTCAAAAAACGGCTGTAAGCTGGATGGTTTACAGTGTTACCGGATCTGTTTTTTTATTAGGGTTAGCCACTTTTTTAAGTATGATTCCGTCTTTGTTTCTAGCCCCTTTGGCCGGAAGCATCATTGGGCGTTACGACAGGCACAAAGCCATGATTTTATTACAGTCTCTGGCAATGCTTCAGGCTGGAGCATTGGCTTTGCTTATCTATTTAAAAATTTACAATATCAATTTTATTCTGGCTTTAAGTCTTTTTCAGGGAATTATAAACTCGTTTGATATGACATGCCGACAAACGATGATGATTGATATTGTCGATGATAAAGAAGATTTATCAAATGCAGTTGCCTTAAACTCAACTCTGAATAATTTTGCTCGAATTGCGGGTCCTGCTTTAGCCGGAATTATTTTGAATCAATATGGCGAAGACATTTGTTTTATTGGAAATTTCCTGAGTTATATTCCGGTTTTGGTTTCTTTATTAATGATGAAAATAACGCCACATATTAAAGCAACCGATAAATTTAAAATGCTGGAAGATTTTATTGAAGGTTTAGATTATGTTAAAAAAGAAACCGAAATGGCAAAAATGCTTTTAATGTTAATGTGCAGCAGTTTGTTTGTGATTTCTTTTAACACTTTGATGCCGGTTTTTGCAAAAGATATTTTTAGCGGAAACGCGCAAACTTTCAGTTGGTTTGAAAGCGCAGCGGGTATTGGTTCTATTTTATCAGCTATTTATCTGGCGAATCTTAAAAAATCTGATAATATGAACAAAATAATGATCGCTGCAAGCTTATTATTAGGCTTTAGCATTATTATACTTGCGTACTCAAATAGTTTAACCGTGGCGCTTATTTGCATGGCGCTGAGCGGCGTAGGAATGATGGCGCAAACCTCATCGATAAATATTTACATTCAAACGCAAAGTGCAGTCAATATGCGTTCACGAAGTATTAGTTATTATTTAATGGCATATCAGGGAATGATTCCTGTGGGAAGTTTGATAATTGGATACGTTTCACATATAATCGGAACACGAAATACCGTTGCCATTCAGGGAATAATCTGTATTATTTCGGTAATTGTATATGTGTATTATAAAAACCGTAGTGCCGAAGAAGAAGATTTGGAAACTTGTCCGGTTCGTTACAAAAATTGATAAATTTTAATATTTTAATTTTCAAATCCAATCTTGGAAAGGGAAGTTTTTTGTCATTTCGACGGAGGAGAAATCACACAAGAAATTCCGTTCCTAAAAGCAACCAATCTTTGTCGAATTACGTGTGTGATTTCTCCTTACGTCGAAATGACAAAACTGTGATGAAAAGCTTTAAAGCGAAATTTCTCCGCGTAAAGCAGTTTCAAAAATATCTTTAAAATCTTCTTTTGCAATATTATGACCCAGCAAATACATTAATTTTGTAATTGCGGCTTCTGTAGTGATATCTTTTCCGGAAATAACGCCAAGAGATTTTAGTTTTGTACTCGTTTCATATTGTCCCATATTCACACTTCCTCCTGAACATTGTGTAACATTTACGATATGAAGTCCGGACTGAATGGCTTTTTGAATTAAGTTTAAAAACCAATCTTCGGTTGGGGCATTTCCTGAGCCGTAGGTTTCCAGAACAATTCCTTTTAAATCCTTAATTTCCAGAATCGAAGACAAAACAATTTCGCTCATTCCGGGAAACATTTTTATAATTGCAACATGATTGTCTAATTTTTTATGGACAATTAATTTTGCATTTTTCTTTACAGGAAGAAATAAATGTGAGTTTAATTTAAGATGAACTCCTGATTCTACCAATTCAGGATAATTTGGTGCTGTAAAAGCTTTAAAGTGTTCTGCATTTACTTTTGAAGTTCGATTTCCACGGTACAATTTATACTCAAAATACAAACAAACTTCTTTAATAACAGGCGCTCCGTTTTCTTGTAGAGAAGCAATTTGAATCGCCGTTATCAGGTTTTCTTTAGCATCGGTACGAAGATCACCAATTGGCAATTGCGAACCTGTAAATATCACTGGTTTTGCTAAATTCTCTAACATAAAACTCAATGCAGATGCTGAATACGACATAGTATCTGAACCATGCAATACCACAAAACCGTCATAAGCAAGGTAATTTTTTTCGATAATTTCAGCAATTTTTGTCCACATTTCAGGATTCATGTTGGATGAATCTATTGGATTTTCGAATGAAACCGTTTCGATTTCGCAATCTAATTGTTTGATTTCAGGAATATTCTGCAATAGTTTTCCAAAGTTGAACGCTTTGAGAGCGCCCGTCGCAAAATCTTTGCTCATACCGATAGTTCCTCCGGTATAAACTAAAAGTATTTTAGCTTTAGATGACATCCTGATATTTTAATTTATTGACTACAGGATTTGCATACATTGATAAAAATCCTTGTCTTGTAACCGGATTATCACTTCCGATTCTCATTTCTAAACGACGCTCAAAAAGCGATTTTTCATTCTCTTTATACAAATGAGAGAATTTATCTGTTTCGTTTAAAATATCGTAAGCAATAAAATTAGTTGGCCACAATTGATAATTTCTCAAAATAGAATCATCAATAACTTGTGCCAATGCCTGAACTTGTTTGTTTGAATTGTCATTTTCGGCAACAATCTGATCAATTTCATTATCCAGAACATCGCCAACAGAAATATGTATTCTTTTTTTGGTTCCCATAATACCACTTAAAATGGTCATGAAATCCTCGTTTTTATCTTTAATATAAACTTCATTATTTGCTTCTGCCATTAATTGTGGCATTTTTAAAACATCTGTAGGATCGTATTCGTATGAAATAGAAACGGGAACGATTTTTAATTTCTTAAAATAATCCATCAAATTGGCTTCGTCAGAACCCATTCCGATCATTTTTAAAACGCCCGGATTTGTTTCGTCGTTTCCGTCTTTGGTACGCCCTTCTCTTTGAGCAATCCAAACCGAACGATTTTCACGAAGCAATAATTGTCCCATATATTCTGCCAGCAATTTAGAACTTTGCAGCATTTCTCTTGGCGTTAAACCTCTTAAAACCAAAAAGTTTCTGTTTAGTTTTGCCAAAGTGCTTAAAAATGCTTTTTTAACCAAATTATCGCCAATTGCAGATGCGGTCATTACCAAACCATGTTCGAAAAGGCAAACATTTAATAAGGTTGTATCTAAAAGAATATCTCTATGATTAGAAATAAATAAGTAAGAGGTGTTTTTTTCCAGTTTATCAAATCCCGAAGTTGTAAGTCCTTCAGAACTTTTTTCAAGAACCTTTTGTATTGTATTATAAATAAAGTTGCATTGAAAATCACGAATAGAATGTGTTTTTTTAAGCTGCTCTTTCCAAACCTCATCATCTACTTCCGGAAAGGTAAAGTTCATCATGGTTTTCATCATCGGATGATTAACAACATCATGAAGTGCTTCATTTATTTCAGAATCATAAAACGGTCGAATGGCATCAAATCTCTGCATTATAAATATTTATTAAAAGTGGGCAAAAGAACAAAAAAAAATTTAAACTATTGTTAGTTGTCTATTAAATACCAAAAACGTCTTTTGAGTTTTGGGTCGTAATTGCTGCAATTTCTTCTTCAGATATAGTATAAATATAAGATAATTTTGTCAAAACATGGACCAAATAACTGCTTTCATTTCTTTTTCCACGATACGGAATTGGTGCTAAATAAGGCGAATCGGTTTCGAGAACTATATGTTTTAAATCGATTTGATTTAAGAATTGGTCGATTTTTCCGTTTTTAAAAGTTACGACTCCGCCAATTCCAAGTTTCATATTGTATGAAATCGCTTGTAAAGCTTGTTCGTGAGTTCCGCTAAAACAATGAAAAATTCCAAATAAATCATCTGATTTTTCTTCTTCCAAAATTTCAAAAATCTCATCAAAAGCTTCTCTGCAATGAATTACGATTGGTAACTTATATTGTTTTGCTAATTGAATTTGTCTCCTAAAAGCAATTTGCTGTTCTTTTAAGTGCGTTTTATCCCAATACAAATCAATTCCGATTTCGCCAACAGCGTAGAATTTTCTTTTTGCCAATTCATTTTCAACATGTTGCAACTCCTCTTCGTAATTATCTTTCACGTAAGTGGGATGCAAACCCATCATTAAAAACACATAATCAGGATAATTTTGCTCTAAATCGTACATAGATTGCGTTGCAGCTGCATCGATTGCCGGAATAAAAAAACGCGTAACTCCTGCGTTTATGGCTCTTTGCATCATTTCGTCGCGATCCTGATCAAATTCTTCAGAATATAAATGAGTGTGCGTATCGGTAATAATTGGTGTTGAATTCAATTGTTTTAATTTTTAAAAAGTTCAAAATTACGACAATATTAAAGACTTTCCAATTGGATGGTTGGGACGCGGATTTTACGGATTCACTTCGTGAAAACGCAGATTTTTTGTCAGGCTGAGGAACGATAAGATTGCTAAACCCGACAGGTTTTAAAAACCTGTCGGGTTTGAATACGTATAAACTTTGGTTCTTCCTTCAATAGAGTTGCAAAATAATACCACGATTATTTACCGGTTTCAATAAACGCTAAAGCACGATCTAAAACCTCATCTTTTCCTTCCTGAATTCCTTTTATGGTTGGTTTAACTTCAATGTCTGGTACAATCCCAATTCTCTGGGTTTTGCGTCTGTCCGGATAATATACTCCCATTGCTGTAAATATGGTATGAAATCCTTTAAAATCAAATTCAAACGCGTTTCCATCTGCCCCTGCCGTTTGACTTCCTATTATTGTAGTGTTTCCTGCTGTTTGAAAACACATTGCAGTCCATTCTGACTGGCTTATAGAATCTTCATTTAGCAATACGATCACTTTTCCTTTATAATTATTTTTATTTTCAAATCCGCACTTCCTTCCTTCCGTCCATGCATATCGTCCGGGATAATTTAGATACGGCATGGTATAAACGCAAAACATTTTTTCGTGAGGATTTAAGAAATTCGAAATCTCTTTCCAGGTGCCTAGCGGATAATTTCTCATATCAAAAACAATCGCTTTTGTAGATTTTAAGGTTTCTATCATATCAGGAATATGCTTGTTCTTTATTTCGCCCATATTAACATAACCTATATTATTGTCCAGAAGTTTGAATTTATCCTTTTTTTTAATGGCTCCCTTTTTAAATTCATTTCTATGAGAGTCATGATAATCAAACCATTTCATGGCTTTTGTTTCGTACTTTCCGTCTTTTAAAAACTCAACTTCGACATTTTCAGAGTCGCTTTTTAAAAATGGCAAAGTCATTTTATCCAGATATTTAGGTTCGTTTGAGGCACAAATTACATCCCGATTCTCTACAGCAAATTCTTTTATTGTTTTGCCATTTATTTTAGTAATTACAGTTCCTGTTTTTATATTATCAGCTTCTGCCAGACTATCGCCTAAAATCTCTGTAACAACCAATTTTTCATCGATTATTTTACCTGTAGCCGGAAAATAATGAAATGAATTAGCTCCCTTTTTACTTAAAGATTCGTATAATATAAATTCAACATGACTGTCATTAAGTTTAGTAGCTGCTTTTCTTAATGCTATATAAAAATCTTTTTCGCTCTTTGCTTCAATAACTTCAGGCAGTATTTTATTTAAGGTTGTATCCCATTTTTGATCCATTACATATTTATACGGAAAATAATATTCTATCACATTCCAATAGGTAAACAACATTAAAAGTCTGGAACCTTTGTTATTATAATCAAGATCGAAATAGTTTTTCAAATTTTTAAAACCGTCAAAATCCGGTCCAAATTCTTCATTGCTCTGAAACCTGTTTTCTTCAATAAATTTTAATTTTTTCGAAAGCTTTTTCGAAAACAACTTATTATTAAACCAGCTTAAATCGAAGTTTTCATCAAATAATTCAACATCTTTTGGAATTACAATTGGCGCAATTTCTTTTATTGGACCAAGATTATCAATCCAATTTTCGATAATTAATGAAAATTCTGCCTTAGTTTCGGCTTTATCTATTTTAGGTAAAATATCGAGAAGTTGCTGGTCCCAATTTAATGCGCCACTGGCAGCTTTGGGATGATAATATTTTAAGAAACCCCAAACTTTGCAGGTTGCCGCAAGTTTTTCGGTTTCGGTAATTTTGGCTTGGCAAAAGGTAATTTGTGAAAAAACTAAGAGAAAAAAGACGGTAATTTTTTTCATTCAATAAAGGTTAAAATCGGTAAATTGTTTTTGGTTGTTTTGATAAAATAAAAATCGAATTTAGAATTAAAAATCCAAATTCGAATACGGTTTTACGTAAACTGTTTTTTGTAATTCACATTCTGTAAACCCGACAGGTTTTAAAAACCTGTCGGGTTTGAATACACATAATAAACTGACAACGGTTTAAACGCAAACAAAGTCATTGCGAGGAACGAAGCAACCACACTAACAATAAACAAACTTTGATGATAAACTGTATGAGATTGCTTCGTTCCTCGCAATGACATACAATAACTTTATTGATTGATGCTCAAAGCCCGCGTTTTTTGGTATCTTCGCAGTCCTAATAGTAAAGATTATGAACTCAGAAAAAATTCTTGCCCGTGTGGTATGGTGGCGGTATTGGAAACAACTGCAACGCTATCTTTACAGCGTAGGACACCTTAGCCACGCGGGTTTATATTCCCTAAAAGTATTGAATCATGAGTACAAACACCCTTTCAAAAGAAGCCGAAACGAGGCTAATTGATTTTTTTAACAAATCGATTGAGCCGGAAAAACAATGGCAAAAACAATCCGTAAACTAAATTATATTCTTGCTTTAAGCATCATGCGAGATTATCAAACCCTGCAAATTGACAAACAAAGCGTCGAAGATGGTTTTTATTGGCTCAATGAATTAGCCGAGATTTTAAATCCTTATCTGGATGTTGAATAAAATAGAAAAGCGACTTTATAAGTCGCTTTTTTTGTTTTATTCCAATTCCTTCAACAAAATCTGAACCTCAACATAATCCTCATAATCGTCAGGAATCGTAAGTAAGATTTCTTTGCAGGCTTTGTATTTTTTTTGTTTCAGTTTAATTAATGCCAAATTCCATGTTGCTTTATCTTTATAAACAGAAGTTCCTGATTTTAACTCGTTAAAAACAACTTCGGCTTTTTTAATTTCACTTTTTTGCAATAATGAAACGCCATAAAAATATTGAATTTCGGGTGTGTTTTTTTCTTTTAAAGAAGATTCAAAAAGCGCAATTGCCTTTGCATATTCTTTTAAATTAAAAGCTTTTTCTGCCTGTTTTAATTGTACGTCAACATTACCTCTTTCTGTAAAAGTTGCTTGTTCGGGATGATTAAAATCTTCAAAAGATGGTTTTTGACTGGCATTATAAAAGAACAATCCAATTAAAACAACTACTGATGCCGCAACACCATAATACCAAGGTCTTAGCGGTATTACTTTTGTTTTA